>NZ_JBQTCE010000004.1:566901-728211 GCF_052665095.1 Streptomyces sp. NEAU-174
GTGAAAGTTTTTTTCCCTTGTCGGCCTTCTTTCTGCCGTGGCCACCGCTGCTCGGGGCGGGAGCCGGGCACATATGAGCAACGTACCCCGATCGGGTGATGTAGCGGGTACACACATCACAGGAGCCCGGCGCGGCCGAAGAATGACCTCGGGTCAGGCGGCGCGCAAAGGGGGAGTTCCGCGATGACGATGCCCGCGGGTGGGGAGATCACGGTCGACTGGGTCCACATCAGGGACACCATCCAGGTCAATGACGCACTGCTCGCCGAGATCAGGGCCGAGCTCCCACAGCTGCCGCCCGAGGCGCGGCTGGCGCTCATCGCGCGCGAGGTGGTCCACGATCCTCAGTACGTCCTCACCGGGCTCGCGGGCCACCCCCTCGTCGTGGTCGCCGAGACCTACCGTGGCAACGGCGGCGCGCTGGACAGCGGCGGCGCGCCCGGTGCCGCGGGTGCGTACGGCGCCACCGGCCCGTCCGGCGTCGGCTACAACGGCATGGACGGCGGCCCCGGCGGACCGGGTGGCACCGGAGGCGCGGGTGGCGCCGCCACGCCCGTCACGGTGCTCGCGCACACCATCACCGACCTGCGGATCGCCGCCCGCGGCGGCCAGGGCGGCCAGGGTGGTACGGGCGGGCTCGGCGGTCGCGGGAAGGACGGCGCCCGCCCGCCCAACCGGCCGGACCCGCCCGACTCCATCCCGGGCGGCAACGGCGGCCCCGGTGGGCCGGGTGGCACCGGGGGCGCCGGCGGCCCGGCCGCGGAGATCGTGGTCGAGACGGTCGCGTACTCGGGCCTGTCGCTCGACGGGGCGGGCGGGGCGCCCGGCGCGGCCGGGTCCGGCGGCAGGGGCGGCACCGGAGGCAGGCACGGCGGCGAGAACGGGCCCGGCGGACCGCCGGGCACCGCCGGGTCCACGGCCGGTCCGGGGGTGGAGCCGAGGCTCCTGGTGCGCTCCGACGCCGACTGGTGGGGCGTGGTGCGGCCGCGCCTGGGCGGGCGCGCCGCGGAGTGGGCCCACTACCGCACGACGGTGGGCGAGTTCCTCTTCCGCTCCTACGCCCCGGGGCTGCCGGAGCGGAGCGGCCACCGCGACAGAGCGGCCCATGAGTTCGGCCGGGCCCTCGCGCTCGACCCGGGGCAGGAGCGGGCCGCCGAGCTGTCGCGGTACATCGCGACCAACCTCTCGCCGATCGGCCAGCCGTACAACCTCGACCTCATGCCGGACTTCCCGAACTTCGAGGACGTGGTCGTCGACTACGACGCGATCGTGCACGGCCGCTTCACCGACGCCATGAATCTGCTGCTCTCCGTCCTCAGCACCGGCCAGAAGCGCGAGCTGCTGAAGAGCGACATGGAGCAGCTGGCCGGAATGCGCGATGTGCTGGTCCTGGAGGAGAAGGCGGCGGGGCTGGCGCTGGAGGGGGCCGAGGGCCGGCAGAAGATCATCAATCAGCAGATCGAGGAGGTCAACCAGCAGATCCAGCAGGTCCGCGAGGAGATGACCCGGCAGCGCATGCAGTTCCCGCCGGGCAACGACCTCGGTCCGCTGGTGGGCGCGGCCATCGCGGTGGCCGCCGCCGCGTCCGCGATCGTCTCCGCCGGTGCCACCGCCGTGGCGTTCGTCGCCGCGGCCGAGGCGATCGCCACCTCCAGCGCCTCGTTCGAGGGGTTCGACACCGCCACCGGCCGGTACGGCGAGGGTGCCTATCTCATCAACTACATCGACTGGTCCAACCCCACCAGCCCCAAGCCCAAGCCGGAAGCCGCCAAGGTGATGGGCGGGCTGAGCGATCTCGTCAAGAAGAGCGCGAAGTTCATCGAGGCCGGGCGGACCATCGCGGAGCTGGCCGCCACCACGATCGACGGAAAGCTGGAGAGCAGGGAGCGGGATCTGGTGGCCCGCCACCTCGACCTGGTGCGGCAACTCGGCGTGCAGATCCTGGAAGTCCAGCAGAAGCAGCTGCTCAAGCGGGCGGCCGAGGCCAAGCTCGCCCGGAATGAGGCCGACCTCGAGGCGATGCGGAGGCTCGACGGGGACTGGGCCTCCGACATCACCGTGCTCAGCGCGACCGCCCGCCGCCTGGTCACCCAGACCCAGTTCTATGTCGACGTCCTCATCCGGTACTCGTTCTACGCGCACCGGGCGCTGGACATCTTCACCTTCGGCAACGAGGCCCCGGCCTACAGCTTCGACTGGGGCCATCTGCACCCGGACGAGGTCGAGAACGCGTATCAGCCGCTCGCCCGGGGCGATGCGAGCCGGGTGCCCGGCCTGTTCGACCGTTACCACCAGTCGTGGAACGCGATGCTCAAACTGGAGCCCCTGCGCACCAGGTACATGGAGTACAAGGCGCTTCTCGACCACACGGTGCGCTTTGTGAACATCACCGCGCCCGAGGTGCTGACCGCGCTGCGGACCACCGGGCAGGCGACGTTCACCGTCTCCCTCGACGGTTTCCCGGCCGCCTTCTCGGAATTCAAGATCGACCGGGTTCATCTGGGCCTGGTCGGGGCCACCGCCGAGACACCGGCCGTCGTCCTGTTCCTCCAGCACGGAGGCGCGGCCGTGAACCGGCGGCGGAGCGGGACGGAGGAGCGTCCGAGCGGACGCCCCCTGACCGCCACCGTGGAGGCCACGTTCGACAGGAGCGACCCGACCGACCCCGCGGACCCCCGGCCGTCCTACTGGGGCCGCAGCCCCGCCACGACCTGGACGGTCACCGTCGAGCCGACATCGGCGCGGGAGGGCGGCCTGAAGCTGGACCGGCTCAGCGCCCTCCAACTCACCATCTGGTACTGGTACTTCACCGCGCCCGCCGCCACGGCTCAGCCCGTCGCGCCCATGCCGGTGCGGGCCGACTACGACGGGGACGGCGTGGCCGACGAGGCCACCTGGTCGTCCGCCGAGGGCTCCTGGCAGATCCGGCCGTCGTCCGGCGCCGCGCCGCGCTCAGTGCCCTGGGGACGGCCCGGCGACATACCCGTACCGGCCGACTACGACGGCGACGGCAAGGCCGAACTGGCCGTGTTCCGGCCGGACAACCACAAGCTCTACACCACCCGGGCGGACGGTGGCCCCGCCGCGGTCCACTACTGGCGGACCGCCGACTACGTCCCCCGGCCCGCCGACCTGGCCCGTATGAACCTGCTCGCGAACACGTTCCGGCAGCGCGCCGCCGTGCTGACGAACGCCGGTCGCCACGCGGAGGCCGTCGAGGTCCAGTTCCAGGCCCGCGACGCGTATCTCCAGCTCGCCACGGTGTCCGCCCCGGCCCGCCGGGACGTGGCCCAGACGCTGGTCATCCTCGGGATGTATCTGTCCCGGGTCGGGCGCCATGACGAGGCGATCACGATCGGCCAGGAGGGCGTCGCCGAGTACCGGGCCATCGGGGACGAGGAGCATGTGGCATGGGCGCTGGGAAATCTGGCCGCCCGGTTCTACGAGGCCGGCCGCCCGGAGGAGGCCGCGGAGGCGCAGCGGCGTGCGGTGGCCGCCTACCGGGTCCTGGCCGCCGCCGACCCCGCCTTCGAGACGGCGATGGCGAAGATGCTGGTGTTCCTGGGGATGTATCTCCAGCACGCGGGCCGTCATGAGGAGGCGGTGACGGCCGGACGCGACGCGGTGGCGATCTACCGTCGCCGCGCGGATCTGCCCAATCTGGCCTGGGCGCTGGGCAATCTGGGCGCCCTGTTGCAGTCCGCGGGCCGCCCCGGCGCGGGCGCCGACGCATGGCGGGAGGCGCGCGAGATCTACCAGCGGCTCGATGCCACCGTGCCCGGCACCTACCGCCCGCTGCTGGCCATGGCCGCGTACCGGCAGGCGGCGCTGCTGGTGGCGGACGGGCGCCGCGAGGAGGCCTTGGCCGCGGCCGAGCAGGCGGTGGCGCTGTACGAGGAGCTCGGCGCGGCCAGCCCGGGCAAGTACATCGCCGAGACCGAGGCGGCCAGGAAGCTGAGGGATTCGCTGCGGCCCGGGTAAGGCGGTCCCTGATGAGGCGGTCCCCGGATCCGACACCTTGTCTCAAGCCCACGTTTCCCTGGAGTACGGAAGCGGAGGCGGGGAAAGCGATGATCGGGAGAGCCGAGGGTCAGGGGCGGGCGCACCGCGGCGAACGGGCGCCCGCCCCTGAAGGTGTCCGAGGGTCTTGACGCCTGCGGCGCGCTGCTCCCCTCCCCGCCCCTTCCCGTTACCAAGGGCTTCGCCCCTGGACCCCGGAGTCTGGGGCGGAGCCCCGCACGCGGCGGAGCCGCATATCGGAGCCGCATACCAATGCCGCGGGAAGGGGCGGGGAGGGGCAGAGATCCGCCGGACACCCCGTAGTGGTCCTCATGCCGTCGCCAGTCTCTGTACCGGAACTTGAGCGCAACTCGGCAGGCTGGGAGGACAGTTGGGGCGGCCGCCCCGCCGTCCCGTCCTCGAACGGAGTCGACCATGGCCTTCACCCTCGACCCTGAGCTCGCCGCGGTTCTCCAGGCCCTCGCCGAACAGAGCGACCCCGCTCCCCCGCCCGAGCGCGACGACTGGCGGACGCTGCGCGCCAGGGGCACGGCCTCGATGCGGTGGATGGCCTCACTGCTCCCGGCGTACCCGTTCGGTTATCCGCTGGTGAAGGCGTCCTCGCACAAGGTGCGGTCCGCGGACGGGGGGGAGATCCTCGTCCGCTGGTACGAGAAGGCCGAGTCCACGCCGGGTTCCGCGGTCGTCTACGCCCATGGCGGAGGGATGATCGCCGGAAGCATCGATCTCTATGACTCCGTGGTGGCCGGGTATGTCCAGGCCACCGGAGTGCCGTTCGTGTCCGTGGACTACCGTCTGGCCCCCGACGCGGCCACCGGCACCGGCCCCGTGGAGGATGTGTTCGCCGCGCTGGCCTGGCTGGGCGACCAGGCGCCCGAGCTGAGGGTCGATCCCCGCCGCATCGCCGTCATGGGCGACAGCGCCGGGGGCGGGCTCGCCGCCGGAGTGGCGATCCTCGCCCGCGACCGGGGCGTTCCGCTCGCCCGCCAGGCCCTGCTGTATCCCATGCTGGACGACCGCACGCTCGCCCCGGATCCCCGGCTGACCCCATATGTGGCCTGGACCTGGGACGACAACTGGACCGGCTGGCATGCCCTGCTGGGTGCGGCGTTCGGCACCGACGATGTCCCGCCGCAGGTGGCGCCCGCACGTGTCGCCACCGTCGAGGGCCTGGCACCGGCCTATGTCGAGGTCGGCGAGCTCGACATCTTCCGCGCCGAGGCCGTCACCTACGCCCAGCGGCTCGCCGACGCCGACATCCCCATCGAACTGCATCTGCACAGCGGGGCCATCCATGAGTACGACCGCCTCGCCCCCGCCTCCCGGCTCGCCCGCCGCGCCATGGAGGACCGCAGGCGGGTGATCTCCTCGCTGTGAGGGCCCGTCACGAGAGAGCCCTTCATGAGAGGGTCCGTCATGAGCCGGTGCGGGGGTCCAGCACCGCCGCTCGTCCACCCGCGCCCACGGCCTCGGTCCGCCGGGCCGCGGCGCTCTCCCGCAGCGAGCCGAGGAACGCCCCGGCGGCGGGGGTGAGGGCGTGGTCGGCCATGCGCACGAGCAGGATCCGGCGCACCGGCGCGGGCGGCCGCAGGGGCAGCACGCTGACGCCGGGGCGGATGCCCTCCAGGGCCAGCGTCGGGGCCAGCGCCACGCCCAGACCGGCGGCCACCATCGCCTGCGCCTCCTGGTAGTCGTGTGCCTCATACGCGATCTGCGGTTCGAAGCCGACCGCCCGGCAGCTGCGCACCAGGGCCTCGGCCACCGGATGTCGGTCGGCACGGGTGATCCACGAATCGTCGGCGAGATCGGCGAGCGTGGCGTCGGTACGGGTGGCCAGCGGATGGCGGTCGCCGACCAGGAGGGCGGGCGGATCGTCGAGGAGCGGGGTGATGTCCACGTCCTCGCGGTCGATGCGGCACCAGTCGTAGTCCCACATCAGCGACATCTCGACCTCCCGGTTCTCCAGCATCGACCACAGGCCCGCGATACGGGCGCTGCGCACGGTCAGCCGTACATCCGGGTGGGTGTCGCGGAAGGCGATGACGGCGGGTGGCAGCAGCGAGGCGCCGACGGTGGGGAAGGTGCCGATGCGCAGAGTGCCCGCGCGGAGCCCCGCGAAGTCGGCGAGCTCACTCTCCGCGGCCTTCAGCTCACGGGCGATCCGCTCCCCGCGGTCGGCCAGGGCGCGCCCGGCGTCGGTGAGGGTGACACCCCGTGCGTGGCGGTCGAGCAGCGGCTGGCCGGCCTCCGTCTCCAACCGGCTGACCTGCTGGGACACCGCTGATGGCGTGTAGTTCAGAGCGCGGGCCGCGGCCGTCACGGAGCCGCGCCTGGCCACTTCGGCGAAGAGCAGAATGCGCCGGACGTCCAGCACGGCATCACCTCAAGCCTTCAGCTCTGCTTAATACCCCTACAGATTTCCGAGATTGTACTTCACGCTGCGGTAACACACCGTAGATGCCACCGCCCACGCAGGAGCCGTCGGCGGGGTGTCGATTCCACGGCCATGGGGAGTCCGTTGTGTTGCGTGTGCGGGGCGAGATGATCCGCGGGGGTACCAGCAAGTGCTGGATCTTCGACCACCACGATGTGGTGGCCACCGGAGTGGATGCCGACACCCTGCTGCTCGCCGCCTTCAACGCGGCCGACCCCCGCCAGATCGACGGGGTGGGCGGCGCCTCGTCCACCACCTCCAAGGCCGCGATCGTCCAGCTGTCGGACGTGGCGGGCGTGGATGTCTCCTACGCCTTCGCGCAGGTGGGCATCGGCGATGAGCGGGTGGAGTGGACCAGCAACTGCGGCAACTGCGCCACCGCGGTCGCGCTGTACGCCGTCCACCGCGGGATGGTGCCGATCACCTCGGACACCACCACCGTCCGCATGCTCAATGTGAACACCGGGGCCCGCCTCACCGGCACCATCCCCACCTCCGGCCGGACCGCGCCCGACGAGGGCACCGCCGCGGTGCCCGGCACCGACGCGCTCGGGGTGCCGGTCCTGCTGGGGTTCCAGGACCCGGCCGGGTCCACCACCGGCCGCGCCCTGCCCACCGGCCGCCCGCTGGACACCCTGACCGGGCCGGACGGCCCCGTCGAAGCCTCGCTCGTGGACGCGGGCGCGCCCGCCGCGCTCTTCGACGCCAAGGCGTTCGGCCTCGACGGCTCCGAGTCCCTGGCCGCGTTCGCCGCCGCGGTGCCCGCGCTCACCGTGCTGCGCCGCACGGCGGCGCTCGCGATGGGGCTGGTCCGCGAGGACGCCCCGGTCAGCCACGCGGTGCCCAAGGTCGGTGTCGTCGGCGGCCCCGTAACATATCGCACCACCCACGGTCACCTGGTCACTCAGGACCGGTACGACGTGGCCGTGCGCATGGTCTCCATGCACGCCCCGCATCCGGCGATCGGCCTCACCTCCGCCGTCGCCCTGGCCACGGCCGCCGCGACCCCCGGCACCCTCGCCCACCGCGTCACCCGGCAGACCGCCGACGGCACGCTGCGGCTGGGCACCCCCGCGGGCGTCATCACCGCCCGAGCCGTCCCCGCACCGGACGGCGCGTCCCCCACGGTGCTCCTGCACCGCGCCGCCCGGCGCATCGCCCGAGCCGAACTTCTCGTTCCCGTCCCGGAAGGACGCCCCGTATGAGCCGCAACGCCGCAGCGCCGGGCACCGTCGCCGCCCCCGACCGGCCCGACCGGCCCGGCCGCATCCGCCTGCTGCTGTCCCGCCTCTATGTCCAGTGCCTGCTCGCGGTCCTCGCCGGGGTCGTCGTCGGTTCGCTGTGGCCCTCCTTCGGGGCGGAGCTGAAACCGCTGGGAGACGGTTTCGTCGCGCTGGTGCGGATGATGATCGCGCCGATCATCTTCTGTACGGTCGTCCACGGCATCGCGGCCATGAGCGACCGCAGAGCGGTCGGCCGGGTGAGCCTCAAGGCCCTGGTCTACTTCGAGATCCTGACCACCATCGCCCTGGTCATCGGGCTGGTCGTGGTCAACGTCGTACGGCCCGGCAGCGGACTGCACGTCGATGTCTCCACCCTCAGCACCGACAGCCTCCCGGCGGAGGCGACCCAGGCCCATGAGAGCTTCACGGACTTCGTCCTCAGCACCATCCCGGACACCCTCGTCTCCGCGCTGACCGGCGAGGAGATCCTGCCGGTGCTGTTGGTGGCGGTCCTGTTCGGCTTCGGTCTCCAGGCCAGTGGCGCGGCCGGGGCGGGCATCGCCGCGGGCGTCGAGAAGCTCTCCACGGTGCTGTTCCGGCTCATCCGCTGGATCATGCGGCTGGCCCCCGTCGGCGCCTTCGGCTCGATGGCCTTCACCATCGGCAACTACGGCCTGGGCACCCTGCGCCATCTGGCACTGCTGGTCGGCTCGTTCTGGCTGACCGCCCTCTTCTTCGTCCTGGTGGTGCTCGGTGCGGTGATGCGCCTGGGCGGACTGCGCCTGCTGCCGTTCCTCCGCTACATCAAGGAGGAGCTGCTGATCGTGCTCGGCACCTCGTCCACCGAACCGGTGCTGCCGCGCATGATGGCCAAGCTGGAGCACGCGGGCGCCTCGAAGCCGGTCGTGGGCATCACCCTGCCCGCCGGATACTCCTTCAACCTCGACGGAACGGCCATCTACCTCACCATGGGGTCGGTGTTCCTCGCCCAGGCCGTGGGGGTGGACCTCAGCCTCACCCAGCAGCTGACCATGCTCGCCGTCATGCTGCTCACCTCCAAGGGCGCGGCGGGGGTGACCGGTTCGGGCTTCGTCGCCCTGGCCGCCACGCTCAGCGCCGTCCCCCATGTCCCGGTGGCGGCCCTCGCGCTGATCTTCGGCATCGACCGGTTCATGTCCGAGGCGCGGGCGCTGACCAGCCTGGTGGGCAATGGTGTCGCCACGCTGGCAGTGGCCCGCTGGGAGGGGCAGCTGGACGAGGCCCGGGTCCGGGCGGTGCTCCGTGGTGATCTGCCCTTCAACCCCGATGACACGGCCACCGACGACCTCGTTCCCGAGGAGCCGGCGGGATCGCCCCGCGAACCCGTCCCCGCCATCGGCTGACCACATCGCCACCTGGCTAACCGCCCGGGCCGAAGCGAACGCTTCGGCCCGGGTGTCGCTTGTCGGCCCGCCGTTTTCCGTTGCACGGGAGTAAACCCAGCAGTGCCATATGTGCAATTGCCGTTATCCACGAGGGTGCCTACGGTCGAGGCACAGACGGCGAAGCGCGCGCCAAGCCTCCCCCTCCTTCACCATTCGCGGGAGCACTCATGTCCACGTCCACCGGCACCACCACCGACACCGGCCTCGACGCCGCGTTGCTCACCCGGGTCACCGCGGCCGTCCGCACCGCGGGTGACCTGCTGCGGGACCGCCACACCCCACAGGCCCGCGGGGTGGCGCTCGACGAGATCGTCACCGAGATCCACGCCAACGACGACGCGGTGCTCGACGTCCTGAAGGCGCCGCTGATGGCCGCCAGGCCCGGTGCGCGCTGGGCCGAGGACGAGCTGGAGGGCGGCGCGCTGCCGCCGGGCGAGTGGTGGATCGTCGACCCGGCCGAGGGCAACATCAACCATGTGCACGGCATGTCCGACTGGGCCGTGACCGCCACCCTCGTCCGCGACAACCACCCGGTGCTCACCGTCGTCCACCTTCCGCTGACCGGCGACTGGTACACCGCGGTGGCCGGACACGGCGCCCGGCTGAACGGCGCGCCCCTGCGGGTGTCGGCCAAGACGGACCTGGGCGCGGCCCTGGTCGGCACGGGCCAGGCCCGGCCGGGCGAGGACGAGCACACCTTCCACCGGATCGGCGCCTCGGTCACCCGGATGCTGATCCACGGCCTCGTCGTCCGGGTCTCCGTGCCCGCCACCCTCCAGCTGATCCATGTGGCCGCCGGGCGCATGGACGCGTTCTGGCAGTTCTCCGATGTGCGCTCGGGTCTGGTGGCCGGCGCGCTGCTGGTCGCCGAGGCCGGTGGCACCGTCACCGACGTCCAAGGCAATCCCTGGGACCTGGCCAGTGGTGACTTCCTGGCCACGGCCCCCGGCATCCACGCCGAGGCCGTCTCCGTCCTGTCGCCCATCGTCTGACCGCCCACCCCCGAGCAAGGAGTTCACACGCATGACCAGCATCGGCATCCTCGGCACCGGACGCGTCGGCAGCGGTCTCGCCCGCGCACTCGCCACCGCCGGCCACCAGATCACCCTCGGCCACCGGCAGCCGCCCGAGGAGACCCCGGCCGACGAGACCGGCGCCGTCCCCGCGATCCGCCACACCGACCAGCGCACCACCGCCGCCACCACCGACATCGTCATCAACGCCACCCCGGGCGACACCGCCCTGGAACGCCTCTCCGCCCTGCACACCGAGCTGGCGGGCAAGATCCTCATCGACGTCTCCAACGCCACCCGGCACACGCCCGACGGACTCCCCTCGGACCTGTGCTACCCCGGCAGCAGCCTGGCCGAGCGGCTCCAGCGGGCCCTGCCCCAAACCCGGGTGGTCAAGGCACTCAACACCATGCTCTTCCCGGTCATGACGGCCCCCGCCGAGCTGTCCACCCCGCCCACCGCCTATCTCTCCGGCGACGACGCGGAGGCCAAGGCCGTCACCGCGGGCCTTCTCGCCGACCTCGGCTGGAAGCCCGAGTGGATCGAGGACCTCGGCGACATCACCACCGCCCGTGCCACCGAAGCCCTCGTGCTGCTGGTGCCGCATGTGCTGCGCCGCCATGGATTCCGGCCGTTTGCCGTCTCCCTGGCCCGCTGACCACCCCGCACCTCCGGCACCGCGGGGACGTGTCGTACCACACGTCATGAAACATGCCCTTGCGCATCGATAGAACCTCAGGCCAGCATCGACCGTCTTCTCATCCGAACAGCCGCCGGACGAAGGACGCGCATGACAGGCAGAGACGGGGAGACGACCGGGAGCGCCACCGCGGAACGGACGGACGCCGGGCGGCAGCGCAAGGGGCGCCGCCCGCTGCGGATCGCTCTGGTGGTCGTGGTGTCGTTCCTCGTGCTGCTCGGCGGCGGAGTGGGCTGGCTCTACTTCAAGCTGAACGGGAACATCACCACCTTCGGGGCGGACGGCCTCTCCGACAACCGGCCGGAGGGGAACGCCGCCGGCCAGAACGTGCTGGTCATCGGCTCGGACACCCGGTCGGGCGGCAACAGCAGACTGGGCGGCGGCACCGGAGACGTGGGCCGCTCGGACACCGCCCTGCTGCTGCACGTCTACGCCGATGGCAAGCACGCGGTCGGGGTGTCGATACCCCGCGACACCCTGGTCGACATCCCGCCGTGCCGGCTGCCCGACGGCACATGGACCAGGACACAACGGAACGCCATGTTCAACTCGGCGTTCTCCGTGGGCGAGACCGCCCAGGGCAATCCGGCCTGCACCCAGAACACCGTCGAGAAGCTCACCGGGCTGCGCATGGACCACACCGTGGTCATCGACTTCGAGGGCTTCTCCCGGATGACCTCCGCGGTCGGCGGGGTCCAGGTGTGCGTGCCCCAGGACGTCTACGAGCGCGATCTGAGCCCCAGCCGGACCACCCGCGGCAAGCGCATCTTCAGCAAGGGGGTCCAGACGGTCTCCGGGCAGAAGGCGCTGGACTACGTGCGCATCCGCCACGGGATCGGCGACGGCTCCGACATCGGGCGCATACAGCGGCAGCAGGCGTTTATCTCCGCCCTGCTCAAGAAGGTCAAGAGCCAGGGGATCAATCCGACCACGCTGTATCCGCTGGCGGACGCGGCCACCAAGTCCATGACCGTGGACCCGGGGCTCGGCTCCGCGAAGAAGCTGATGTCCTTCGCCATGTCGATGAAGGACATCGATCTGCACAACACCAAGTTCGTCACCATCCCCTGGCGCTACCAGGGCGAACGGGTCGCCATCGTCCAGCCCGACGCCGACGGGCTCTGGGCGGACATCAGGGCCGACCGCACCATCGACGGGAAGGCGGCGGGCGGGAAGAGGGACGAGCCCCGGGACCCCGCCACGCCAAGTGCCACGTCCACCGTGTCGGGCGCGGGCATCAGCGTCAGCGTCTACAACGGCACCACCACCCCGGGCCTCGCCGCACGCGCCGCGGACACGCTCCGGACCCACGGCTTCACCGTGACCGGCGCCACGAACGCCGACACCCAGGACCACGCCACCACCGTGGTCGGCTACGGCCCCGGTGAGCGGGACCGGGCCCAGGCCGTGGCGCGGCTCTTCCCCGGCGCCGGACTGCGCCCCGCCACCACCCCGGGCATCAGCCTCACCCTGGGCCGTACGTACCTCACCGCGCCCTCCCCCGATACCTCCACACCCTCCGCGCCGTCCACGCCCTCCTCCCATGTGGCCGACGACGCCCGCTCCGCCGACGACGACCCCTGCTCCAATCTGTCCTACGGCTGACCGGATCCGCGCACGGTCCTCACATCCCGTTCAGGCATGGCCCGCCACTCCCCGGGCATCAGGAAGATCAAGCCGCTCGCAACCACCGCCGGGCGGACCGCGTCTTCGTTGACGCCCGTACACCCGCGCAACCGACTGAACACGTCATCGACCGGGCTCACTCACCCCGGCACCACCGCACGACAGCACAACAGCACGACGAAGGGGACGAACAACGTGGGTATCGTGAGCTGGATCATCCTCGGCCTGCTGGCCGGAGTCATCGCCAAGATCCTCCTCCCCGGGCGTGACCCGGGCGGGCTGGTCGGCACCACGGTCACCGGCATCGCGGGAGCGTTCGTGGGCGGCTGGATCTCCGCGAAGTTCTTCGACCGCCCGGTCCAGAAGGAGTTCTTCGACCCCGCCACCTGGGGCGCGGCGATCGGTGGCGCCTTCGTCCTCCTCGTTGTGTACCGCCTGTTGTTCGGCAATTCACGGAACTGACGCATCCATCGCGCTCGTCCTGTCCGCCACCGCGTCCGCGAGCCCGCGGATCGTGCGGGCGGAGGGGGATCCGGGGTCGGCCGTGATCAGGACCACTTCCTGGTCGTCCTCGGGGACGAGCAGGACATCGCAGTTCAGCCTGAGCGGCCCGGCCGTGGGGTGGTCGATGGTCTTGGTCCGGTGGCCGGGGGCGTGTACCGGACGCTCCTCCCAGATCTGCCGGAACTCCTCGCTGCCGGTGCGCAGTTCGCCCAGCAGCGCGGTGAGCGCCGTGTCCCGGGGGTAGCGGTCGGCGGCCCGGCGGAGCCGGGCGACCACGATGTGCCCGAACTCCTCGGCGCTCGAGCTCTCGTACACATGGCCCCGGCCGAGGAATCGGCGGCGGGCGAGGTTGGTGTCGCGGCCGAGGCCGTCGCCGAGCAGGGCCCGCGCCAGCGGGTTCCAGGCGACCACGTCGTAGGCGGCGTCGGTGACGATCGCCGCGGTGTCGGGCAGCCGCCGCAGCATCTGGGCCACATGCGGGCGGACCCGCCGGACCGCCCGGGCACCCGGGGGCGCGCTCGTCCCCGCGAGCCGGAACAGATGGCTGCGCTCGGCGGGCGCGAGCCGCAGCGCCGCCGCCAGCCCGTCCAGGATGCGCGGCGAAGGTCGCGGGCCACGGGCCTGCTCCAGGCGGGTGTAGTAGTCGACCGACATATGGGCCAGCTCCGCCACCTCCTCGCGCCGCAGCCCGGGCGTACGGCGGTGGGGGTCGGCGGGCAGGCCGATGTCCTGGGGACGCAGCCCCTCGCGGCGGTCCCGCAGGAAGCGGGCCAGCTCGTGCCTCGCCATGCTGCCTCCTTCGGCTGACGGGTGCTGCCTAGGACAGGTTGTCCCTGGCAGGGTGAACGTGGCCGGGGAACCCTTGGTGCCATGAACAATCGCACAGCACTGGTCACCGGTGCCAACAAGGGCATCGGCAGGGAAATCGCACGCCAGCTCGCCGCCGAGGGGCTCACCGTGCACGTGGGCTCGCGCGACGCCGAGCTGGGGCGGCGGGCCGCCGAGGAGATCGGCGGCGACGCCCGGCCGATGGTGCTCGACGTGACCGACGCGGACAGCATCGCCACGGCCGCGGCCCAGCTGGAACGGCTGGACGTCCTGGTCAACAACGCGGGCATCATGGTGGGCGGCGCCACGGCGCCCGAGGCCGATCTCGAGGACTTCCGCCGGACCTATGAGACCAACGTCTTCGGTGTCCTCGCCGTCACCAACGCCTTCCTCCCGGCCCTGCGCCGCTCGGACGCGCCCCGGATCGTCAATGTCTCCAGTGGCACCGGCTCGCTGACCTGGAGCGCGGACCCGGAGCACCAGTTCGCCGTGTCCGCCGGGTCGGCCGCGGCCTATCGCTCCTCCAAGACGGCCCTGAACGCTCTCACCCTCTACACCGCACAGGCCCTGGCCGCCGAGGGCTTCAAGGTCAACGCGCTGGCCCCGGGGCTGCGCAGGACCGATCTGAACGCCCGCGCCGCCGGGAGCGACGGGGATCCGGCCGAGGGCGCGGCGGGCGCGGTCCGGCTCGCCCTTCTCCCGGACACCGGGCCCACCGGCGGGTTCTTCTCCTGGGACGGCACTCCGGCGCCCTGGTAGACCCCCGGCGTCGCAGGCCGTCCCCCGGCGTCACACGGGCCGTGCGGTGGTCCTCTCGCCGCCGCCCCGGTGTTCCCACCCGCTCCCGCCGACCGCGTCAGTCGGCGGAGAGCTGGGTGTTCGGCACCCGCCAGGCGGCGATCACAAAGGCGATCAGGCCCACCGCGGCGCCGGTGAGGAAGACCACGCGCAGGGCGCTGACATAGCCCTCCAGGAACGGCTGCGCCACGGCCGGATCGAGGTGGTGGAGGAAGGCCGAGTCCTCCAGGTTGACCCCGCCGTCGGGCCGTACCACGCCCTTCAGCGCCTCGGCGTTCGCCGGTTCCCCGGCCAGCCTGCGGAACGAGGCGTCCTCGGAGGCCACCGCCAGCCGGTCGCTGATCCGCGTACCGGCCAGGGAGAAGAGGATGGACAGGAAGGCGGCCGCGCCCACCGTGCCGCCGTTGGACCGGAAGAAGTTCACCGACGCGGTGGCCGCCCCCATGTCCCGCCCTGGCACCTCGGACTGGGCGAGCGTGGTGATCGTTTGCATCGCCGCGCCCAGGCCCGCCCCCATGAACACCATGCCGATGGCCACGTACCACAGCGGGCTGTCGTCCCTCAGCGTGGCGAACACCAGCATGGCGACGGTGAGGGAGCCGACGCCCGCCACCAGATGGATTTTGAACCGGCCCGTCCGTGACATCAGCCGGCCCACCACCAGGGTCACCGTGACATTCGCCGCCATGGTGGGCAGCGTGGCGAGGCCCGCCCCCATCGGGCTCATGCCCTTGGCCAGCTGGAGATAGAGCGGAAGGGTGGTCATGGCGCCGAACATGGTGATGCCCACGGTGAAGTGCAGCACGGTGCCCAGCCGGAACGCGCGGATGCGGAACAGCCTGACCGGCAGCAGCGCGGCATCCGCCATCCGCCGCTCCAGCAGGACGAAGCAGATCAGCCCGGCCACTCCCACCGCGTACATCACCAGCGCCCGGGGCGAGGCCCAGCCCCAGCTCCGCCCCTGTTCGGCCACGACGAGCAGCGGCACGATCCCGACCGCGAGCGTGAGCGCCCCGCCGTAGTCGAGCCGGTGCCGTACGGGCTGGTGGGGTATGTGCAGCACACGCAGGATCACCACGATGGCGAGGGCCGCCAGCGGCACGTTGACCAGGAATATCCAGCGCCAGCCGTCGATCCCCAGCAGCGAGGCGCGCCCGGCGAACACCCCGCCCACCAAGGGGCCGACGACGCTGGACCCGGCGAACACCGCGGTGATGTAGCCCTGGTAGCGGCCGCGCTCCCGTGGCGAGGTGATGTCGGCGATGATCGTCATGGCGAGGGACATCAGCCCGCCACCGCCGAGGCCCTGCACCGCCCGGAAGGCCGCGAGCTGATGGATGGACGTGGCGAATCCGCACAGCAGCGACCCGAAGGTGAACAGCACGATCGCGGACAGATAGACCGGGCGGCGGCCGTAGATGTCGGAGAGCTTTCCGTACAGCGGGGTGACGATGGTGCCGGTGACGAGATAGGCGGTGGTCACCCATGCCTGGGCGGTGAGGCCGTGCAGATCGTCGGCGATGGTGCGCAGCGCCGAGGAGACCACGGTCTGGTCGAGCGCGGCGAGGAACATGCCGAGCACCAGCCCGGACAGCACGGTGACGACCTGGCGGTGGGTCAGCCGGGCGGGGGTCTGGGGCTCGGTGGGCTCGGTGGGCTCGGTGGTGGTGGATGAGGACGACATACGTACCTGCGAACCTTCTCTGCCGCGCGTGGGGGACGTAGCGGGGGCTGGATACCCGCGGGGAAGAGCGGGACCCGGAGCCCGGGCGCCGGGGGCCCGGGCTCCGGAGCCGGGGGTTATCCGGCGAGCTTCTCCAGGTCGGGGACGGCGCTCTCGATCTCCGGCAGCGCCAGCATCTCCAGCCGCGCCCGGCGGGCCCGGGCCCGGCAGCCGTCGTCGGCCAGCACCTCGCGGCAGACGGCGCTGATGCCGTCCGGCGTGGCGTCGGTGATACGCCGGCCGAGGCCGAGTTCCTCGACCCGCTGTGCGTTGCCGGGCTGGTCGCCGAACTGGGGCAGCACCGCCATCGGTGTCGCCGTGCGCAGCGATTCGCGGATGCTGTTGAAGCCGCCGTGGGTGAGGAAGAGGTCCACGGACTCCAGCAGCAGCGGCTGGGGCAGCCGATCGGTGATGTGCACATGCGGCGGCACCCCGTCGGTGTCCACGGGGATGCCCCCGGTGGCGAGGATGACGGTGCACTCCTCCAGCCGCGACACGCCCTGGACCATGGCGTGCATCGTGTCCACCGGGTCCGGCATCGGCATGGGCGGCGGCCCGGAGTCCGCCCCGCGTGAGCTGTCGTGGAGCATGGGGATCGCGGTGCCGATGGCGGCGAACATCAGGGGCCGGTCGGTGGGCAGTTCGGCGACCCAACGCGGCAGCACGGCACCGCGGTCCACGTCCACCGTCTGCCGGTAGGCCCAGGTGGCCGGCGCGTGGCGGGCGAAGGAGAAGGACGGTGGTACGTAGTCGATGCGGCCGTGCGGCATGATCGACAGCGGATCCTCCGGGGAGGGCAGTCCCCGCCGCTTCCGCAGGGCGTTGAGGCCCGGCAGCAATGCGGCCGGGTCGAAGCCGTTGACGGCCCCGGACGGGGTGGGCAGCTGGGGTATGCCGAGGGTTTCGGCGACGATACAGGCGCTGAGGTCCATGCCGTCGCGCAGGATGAGGTCGGGGCGGAAGTCCTGTGCCACGGGGAGCACGGCGTCCAGGAGCATCGTGGCCATCGGGCCGGACACGACCTTGCACATGACGCGCAGCATGAACGCCTGCCGCTGTTCGTCGTCCATGTCGGGCAGACCGGCCCGTTCGGTCTCCTCGGCCAGGACGGGGCCGAGGAGGGAGGACGGGCTGAAGTCGCTGATGGCGCTCGTCACCCGCACCTCCTCCCGTTCGAAGACGGGGACGAGGGCCGGAGTGGTGACCACCAGCACCTCATGGCCGGCCGCCGCGAGGGACCGGGCCAGGGGAAGCTGCGCCCGGCCGTGGGAGGGGCTGGCGAGCGTGGTGAACATAACCCGCAACGCAGGGGCCTTTCTGTGGGAAGGGTCTCGTACGGGAGAGATAGGGCGAGAGGTACGGGAAGGGGTACGGCGAGGGGTACGGCGCGAGAGGGGGTGGGGCGGTCAGCGCGCCATCGCGGGCGTGCGGCCGATGCCCTCGCAGCTGAGTCCGGCGCGACGCAGCCGGTCGGGGTCCAGGAGGTTGCGGAAGTCGTAGACGACCGGGGACCCGAGCAGCCCGGCGGCACGCTCCCAGTCGAGGGCGCGGAACTCCGGCCACTCGGTGAGCACCAGACAGGCGTGCGCTCCCCGGAGGGCCTCCTCGGGGGTGTCCGCGAGGGTGAGCAGATCGCTGAGGTCGGGGCGGGTCTCGCTGAGCGCCGGGTCGTAGGCGTGGAGTTCGGCGCCCCGCTCCTTGAGCAGCCGGGCGATGGCCAGGGCCGGTGAGTCGCGCAGATCGGAGGTGCCCGCCTTGAAGGCCAGGCCCAGCACGGCCAGCCGTACGCCGCGCAGCGAGCCGTCGCCCGGGGTGCATCCGGCCACCACGCGCTCGACGAGCCGCCGCTGGTGTTCGACGTTGGTCTCGATGGTGGCGCCCAGCAGCGGGAAGTCCACGTCCGACTCCTGGCAGATCGTCAGCAGGGCGTGGGTGTCCTTGGGCAGGCAGGAGCCGCCCCAGCCGGGGCCCGGTTTGAGGAAGGCCGAGCCGATGCGCGGGTCGTGGCCGATGCCCGTGAGCACATCGTCCACATCGGCGCCGAAGTGCTCGCACAGCGTGGCGAGGTTGTTGGCGAAGGAGAGCTTCATGGCCAGGAAGAAGTTGGCCGCGTACTTGGCGAGTTCGGCGCCCGCGGCGTCGGTGAGCACCAGCGGGGCGTCAAGACCGGCGTACAGGTCCGCCACCCGCCGCGCCGCGTCCCGGTCCGCGGCGCCGACCACGATGCGGTCGGGGTGGAGGAAGTCGCGCACCGCGTAACCCTCGCGGAGGAACTCCGGGTTGGACACCACCGCCACGTCCGGGCGGTTCAGCAGCGCGGCGACGCGCTCGGCGGTGCCCACGGGCACGGTGGACTTGTTGACCACCACGCTGCCGGGCGGCAGCGCGTCGCGGATCTGGTCCGCCACGGCCTCGACGGCGGCCAGGTCGGCGGCGCCACCGACGCCCATCGGGGTCGGCAGGCACAGGAACACCACGTCGGCGCCGGCGACCGCGGCCCGGGTGTCGCGGATGAACGCGAGCCGCCCGGAGTCCAGTCCCTCCCGGACGAGTTCGGGCAGCCGGGGCTCGAGGATGTCGACCTGTCCGCGCCGGAGCCGTTCGACCTTCTGGTGGTCGGTGTCCGCGCACACCACTCGATGGCCGAGGGTGGCCAGACAGGCGCCGGTGGTCAGTCCGACATAGCCGGTGCCCACCACCGCGACGCGTCGTATCTGCACAGGGAATCACCACTTCTGCTGGGGGTCAGATGCGGATGCGTGGCGAGGGCGGCACGGGGCCGCCCGGTCGGGAGACGAGCAGGCCGGACACCGTCGTCCGGCCGGGATCGCGCGCCGCGGCGACCAAAGTCACCACGCGTTGACAAAACATAACGCGCCGACCCACAGCTTGGTCAACAAGTGATGACAACAGTGGATGACTTCTGGACATGCGAGGCTGAACCGGCAGCATGTACGGCACGGTCCAGGCGGAGGTACGACGAGTGAACCGGGCAAGCGACACAGGAGGGTGCGACGACCACCCTCGCCGCGCCCGCAGATACGACGCGGCGGGCACGCGCAGCGCCCTGCTGGGGGCCGCCGGGCTGCGGTTCGCCAGGTACGGCTACGACGGCTGTAGCGTGCGCGACATCGCCAAGGACGCGGGCGTGGACGCCGCCCTGGTCTACCGCTACTTCGGCTCAAAGGAGGCGCTGTTCGACGCCGTGTCGACCAGCACCGGCATGTTCGAGCCGCTGCGCCATCTGCCGCTGGACGAGGTGTCGGCGTGGATCTGCGATGTGGTCTCCACGGGGCCCACCGAGGAGGAGGCCCCGCATCCGCTGCTGACCAAGCTGCGCTCCTCCAGCCGGGAGGAGACCGTCGGGCGGTTCCGCGAGGAGATCACCGAGGTGTTCTCGGAGGGGTTCGCGCGGCGTCTGGAGGGCGAGGACGCCGAGCTGCGGGCCGAGTTGATGGCGGCGTGGCTGATGGGCATCACGCTGCTGCGCCTGGCCATCCGCTCACCGGCGCTGGCCGCCGCACCGGACGACACCCTGCTGCGGTTCCTCCGGGCGGGTATCGATCCGCTGCTGGACGCGGGCTGCCCCGGGGGCGGGAGCGAGGACGGCTGACCCGCTCCTCGCTCCGCCCCCGGGGCGGATAAGCCGCCATGGCGGCCTGCGGATTCCCCTACCCGCCCCTTCCCGCGGCGTAGGTATGCGGCTCCGCCGCGTGGCAGGGGCTTCGCCCCTGGATCCCCGGGGGTCAGACGTTCGGCACGCGCAGCTTGTCCCAGCTGGTCTTGCCGGGGACGCCGTCCGCGTCGTCGCCGGAGTAGCCCAGCTTGCGCTGCCAGGCCGCGTAGGACTTGCGGTCCGCCTCGGTCCACTCCGGGCTCGGGCCCTCCTCGTAGCGTCCGCAGCCCTCGGCCACCAGCCGCTTGCCCATCGCCGTGATGATCTTGCTTTCGCGGCCGTCGCGGAAGAAGTCGGCGCCCGGGAACGGCTCGTAGGTCGCCGGTGGCTTGGGCGCCGGGCCGTCCGGTTTGGCGCCGAGCCGCTTGGCGACGCGGCTGCGCATGCTGTCCATCGTGAAGCCACGCGGGTCGACCTTGCCCGGCTGCCACTCCAGATGGCCGATCACCGAGCGCTGGGTCCAGCCGTGGGCGCGGCAGATGGCCGCGGACACCTTCTCGATCGCCAGCTTCTGCGCCTCCGGCCAGGGGTCCTCGCCGTCGCCGAGGTTGATGCACTCGAAGCCGTAGAAGTGGCGGTTGCCGTCGGTGTCGGCCTCGTTGTCGGGGGGCAGCGCGGATTCGTCGACGACGGCTCTGAGCACGTCGCCGTCGCCCAGGCCCGCGTGGTTGGCGCGGCCGTTGCCGACCAGGTGGACCGCGCCCGACTTGTCGATGACGCCGTGGCACAGCGGCCCCGGCAACGAGGAGTGCCCCTCGTAGCACAGCTCCACGGAGGAGTCCGTGCCCTTGGTGACGGTGTGATGGATCATCACCCCGTTGACCGGCCCCCAGGGGCCCTTGCTGTTGCGGTTGTGAGTCCGCCAGTCGCGGTACTCATGGACTTCCAGTCCCTCGTCGCGAAGCGCCTTGAGCAGACGGTCGGCGGTGAGCGGCGTGGCCATGGTGGTGTGCTCCTTAGGGATGAGGCATGGTGATGTACGGATGCCACGGGCACGGAACTCAATCGGCTCCGCGCCGGGCCTACGTTTCCGGTTCGGTGTCCTCCCTGGCCCTGGTCTCGGCGGCCGCTTCGGCCTCCGCCGCGAGCGCCGACGCGTCCGCGGCCGGGGCGGGCACGGCCAGCGGCCCGAACACCCTCCGCAGGTCCAGCTCCGCCTGTTCGGCGGTCACCCACGCCAGGGGCGCGTAGTGTGTCTGGATTCCGGCCGGGGCCTGGAGGAGCGGTTTGCGGGCCGCGTTCACCGGCCACTCCACGCCGCCCGTGGCGGTGCGGGCCGGGATCAGCCAGTGGTCCCCGGAGCGGTAGGCGCCGTCGGGGGCGAAGTACACCTCGACACCGTCCTCCAGCGGCAGCCAGCGGCCCTCCTCGACCTTGAGCGCACCGCGCTTCAGCCGCGCCGCCGCGCCCTTGCGGGGGCGCCGGGTGGGCTCCCGGTGGTCCCAGCGGCGCAGGAACGGCCGCAGCTCGGGGCGGCGTCCGACGCCCGGCTCGGGCTCACCGGACAGCCGCACCCGCCGCCCCGGCAGGTCGGCCTCCTCCACCCGCAGCAGCGGCAGCGGTTCGCCCCGGCTGGTGTAGGCGGTGTCCACGAACTCCACCAGGTCCCCGACGTTCAGGTCCAGCTTGTCGTCGCTGCCCAGCGACGCCAACTCCACCCAGGTGCCGTCGAGTTCATCCACGGGGAAGACCACCGAGCCGTTTTCCCGGGACCATTTGAAGGTGGCCTCCTTGGCCGTGCCACCCTCGTGGATCTCCACCCGGTACAGCTGGTTCTCCGGCCCCCGGTAGCGGGCGTCCGGGCGGACCAGGCAGGGGTCCTGGTCCGCGTGTTCCGGCCGCTCGGCGCGCGCCGCCAGCCGGGACCCGGGCGCCGTGGCCTTCCGCGCCCACGCCTCGAACGCCTTGCCCACCTGCTCCTTGCTCGCCCCTCCCGGGTTCTCCAGGTCCAGGGCCGAGCTCTCCACCGGCAGCACCTGCCAGACCACCTTGACCCGCGCCGCCGTGTCCGGCATCGCCGAGCCGAGGGCCACCTCGCGCAGCGCCGGGTCCTCGGCGGCGGTCACCGACCGCTCCCACACCTTCAGGGCGACCAGGAACGGACGCTGCTCGGGCAGCCGGTCGCCCGGCCGCTCCGGGTCCCGGTAGGCGTCGGGCTGGTCCCAGTAGGTCCAGGTGGCGGGCGGCTCGTCGGGCTCGGGCGGGTCGGCCTCGCCCTCCGTGCCGGAGGCCCCGTCCGCCGCCTCGTCGTCGACGGCCGCACCGGGCAGCGGCCGGGTCGCATCGCACAGGATGCCGTCCACGTAGTAGCGGCCGCCCTCGATGATCAGGTCGTCCAGATCGCGGCTGCCGCCCTTGAACCGGATGCGGAAACCGGCGTCCCCGGACGGGCCGCCGTGCTGTCCGATCAGGTCGGCGGCGAGCGTACGGGCCTGGTGGAGCTGGATCGCGGTCTGCTCGTTGGCGTCGGCGTCGAGCGTGACGCGGCCCTGCTGGGCGACGACGGCGGAGTAGCGCCGGTCGGACCGGAAGGTGAGTCGGGAGAGATCGGCGTACATGGAAGGGGTCCCCCTCGGAAGGTTCGGAAGTCTGGCGGGCGCGGCTCGGACTCGACTCGGCTCATGTCACGGCGATGACTCCCGCGTCCGTGCCCGCCGGTGTGTACTCCGCGAGCCGCGCCCGCAGGCTGTCCTCGCGCTGCGGCTGGTACAGGTCGTGGAAGGCGCCCATCTCGGCGCCGTCCTCGGCGCCCCGGCGGATCTCCTCCGCGCATCCGGCCGCCAACTGCCCGTACACCGGGGTGCCGTAGCGCTCGCCGCTGAACAGCGGCCGCACCCGCCACGCCTCCTCGGCCCCCACCAGATCCGGCTGGCAGCGGTGGCGGCGCGGGGTGCGCGAGCCCGGCGGCACATAGCTGAACCGCAGACATCCGACACCGCGCCGGGCCACGTGCATCCGCCCGGTGAAGAGGCTGTTCTCGCCGATCCGCACGGCGTGGGTGTGCACTTCGCCGATGACGGTGGTGCGGTGGGCGTGCAGTACGGCGTGGGCGTGGCGGCAGTCCGGGGCGGACAGCGCCGGGCGGTCGTGTCCGGTGGCGTCCAGGATGGAGTCGCGGATGTGGAGGGCGAGCGGGTCGGTGTGCACCTCCTCGCCGATCACCTCGATGGTGCCGAGAACGCTGCGCTCGATCTGGACACACGCGGTGGTGTGTTCCAGGACCAGGCTGGGTTCGTCGGGCGAGCGCGGCTCGCACTCCGGCTCCAGGGACCAGCCGGGGACGAGGGTGCAGTGGCGCAGCACCACGGCGCCGACCGGCCCGGTGACATTGAGGCCGCGCCCCGCGATCAGCAGCCCGTCCAGCACGATGCGCGGCGCCTCGCCACCGGTGTTCCCGTGCTCCTCGCGCGCCCGGATGTTGAGCGCGTCGGGGCGGTTGCTGTACCAGTCCAGCAGCCGGATCACCGGCCGGGTGCCCTCGGCGGCGCGCAGTTCGAGCCGGTCGCCCGGGTCCAGGTCGAAGTCCAGCTGCTCCTGGTAGGCGCCGCTGTGGGTGATCTCGATGATGCCCTCGGGGCCGCATCGCCCGCCCCGCCGGTCGTGCTGCCACTGCCGGTACGCGTCCATGATCCGCTGGTATGCGCACCCCGGGCCGACCCGGTAGACCTCCGCGGCCGGGGAGGTCTCGCGGTCGTCCCGGTCGTACTCCCCGCCGCCCATGTCGTCGGGGTACGCGTAGTGGTACGTGACCCAGACGCCGTGGCGCGGCGCGGTGCGCGAGCCGAAGGCGATCCGGCCGAGCTCGGGGTCGATGACCACCTGGCCGCGCTTGGCGCGGTAGCGCCAGTCCGTCAGATCGGCCACCACGATGTCCGACGGCGGTACGGGCTCGTCGTGGCCGTCCCGCCAGATGGTGAAGCTCTTGCCCGGTCCGTAGGAGTCGAGGAGATGGTCGGCGAGCTGCCGGCGGCGGATGTACGCGGGCACGTTGTCGATGGACGCCGGGGGTCCCCCCGCCGAAGGCAGGGGGCACGTGCTGGACGGCTCGGGTTCGGGGCGGGTCACCAATGGGGTGTCATTGCCGAGGATCGAGAAGGTGTAGAGGTTGCGGGCCCGGTCGACGCAGTACGCGGGCGCCCTGGTCACGTGGTACGGCTTCAGCCGCCACACGAACAGCCCGACCCCGGCCGGGGTGTGGCCGCCCTGTCTGCGGCGGGAGCCCGCGCGCCGTACGTCCACCGAGCGCGCCACCGTGCCGAACGGCCCGCCCGCCAGGTCGAGCGCCGCCCCGTCCCGGAGGTCGGCGAGCCGGCCCCGGGAGAGCCTGCGCAGGTCAGCCGCCGCGCCGCCGGTCCCGCCGTAGAGCCTGACCGGCTGCTGGTGCGCGGTGAGCCGGGAGAGTTCGACGGCGCGGGCGGGCCATCCGGCCACCGACGCGGAGACCTCCTCCAGCAGCGCGAGCGTGCCCTTGCGCCGCCGGTGGGCCACGGTGGCGGCCACGTCCCGGCGCGGCGCCAGCGCCTCGGCCAGCCGCGCCGGGGAGGCGTCCGGCGGCCCGCCGTCGCGCAGTCCGGTGGCCCGCACCCGCTCATAGCCGGGCAGCGGGCGGTAGCCCACCAGATCGCCCAAGTACGGCAGCACCCATGCGGTGGCGGTCTCCACGAACCAGTCGTCGTACTGACGCTCCACCCCGTCGCGTACCCGGTCGACCTGCTCGGCGAGCACGGCGAGCAGGGCGCGCAGCGGCTCGCCCGCCTCGGCGTCCCTGAGGCGATGCCACTGCGGAAGCAGCTCGGCGAGCCCGTCCGGCTCCCTGCTCATGAGGTGACCTCCGTAAGGATCAGCGTGTCCGGCACATCGGGTGAGAACATCGCGAGCCGCGCCGGGCGGATGCCGCGGAAGACGGACACCGAGCGGCCCTTGGCCAGGCGTCGGGTGTCGGTGATGTCGGGGTTGAGGCGCAGCAGTTCGGCGAGCGGGATGCCGTGGCGTCCGGCGATGTCGGTGAGCGTCTCGCCGCCGGTGGCGGTGACCCGGTAGGTGTCCTCGGCGTACTCGGCGGGCCGGGCGGGGACCACGGCACTGGGCTCGGTCAGCCGGGCGGCCAGGTCGGCCAGTTCCCGCGGGGTGCTGGAGGCCGGGACGCCGGTGAAGGCGTCCACGTCCACATAGTCCACTCCGGGCACCGACTGGGCGGTGGCCAGGACCTCGGAGAGCGCGGCGGGCTGCCCCAACTCACGGCCCGGATAGCCGAGTTCGCGCAGCAGGGCCTGGCGCAGCCGGGGTTCGACCAGCTCCCAGGAGTGGTCCGGCGCCACCTTCACCCGTGCCACCAGCACCAGCAGCACCAGCTCCCGCACATCGACCCGGACCGGCAGCCGGGTGTCCCCGTAGGCGGCCAGCGAGGTGCGCAGGGCGCGCAGCACCTCCGCGTCCGCGCCGATCGGCGCGTCGTCCACTCCGGCCACGGTCACATGGAGCACCCTGCGCCGCCCGTCGAAGAGTTCGCGGGCGGCGGCCCGGCCGATGCCCGCGCGGGACCGGGCGAAGTCCTCGTAGTCCTGGAGGGAGACCAGCCGGTCGAGCGCGGAGACCGCGAGCGGGACGGTGCGGCGGGTCAGGCCCGGGCCGTCGCCGTCCGCGCCGCCGGTGGCGGGCTGCGGATTGGTGACGGCGGTGACGCCGAGGGGCCTGGTGAGGGCCTGGGTGATCCGGTCCGCGGGCACGTTGGCGGCCTCGCCGGTGCCGAAGCGGTAGCGGGCCCGTACGTTCTCGTGGCCGCCGGGCAGCCGGGCGCCGTGCGCCCCGTCGCCGAAGGTCACCGTGGTCCGCCCGTCGCCGGTGATCCCGGTGACGTAGACGCGCTCGTGCGGTCCGCGTCCGGCGAGGCTGTCCACCCGGTGCCACAGCAGCCCGTCGACGCGGATCTCGAGGGCGGGGGTGGCGCCCAGGGGGTTGTCCGCGGGGAGCCAGGTCAGCGGCGACTGCCACAGCGTGAAGGTCTGGTTGGCCACGGCCGGGTCGCCGCTGCCGATCGCCTCGTCCCGGCTCTCGCCGTGCGTGGCGGGCACGACATTGCCCTGGACCCGGACCGTCTCGCGGCGGTAGCGGTAGGCCAGATCGGCGGTGAGGGTGAGGGTGGTGTGCACATGGTCGCCGGGCAGGTCGGGATCGACGCGCTGGTCCACGGCGGCGATCACCGCGAGCTCCGTGCCCCGGACCCCGGCCGGGGCGCCCGGACCGGCCGGACCCGGGATGTCGGCGCGCTCGCCGGAGACCACGATCCGGCGGCCGGGCCGCAGCCCGTCGTACAGCTCGGCGAGCTCGATCTCGTTGCCGTGCACATCCTCGCCCAGCGGCTCGTCCGCCGGGCGCAGCGGCTCACCGCCCGCGTGCACGGTGGTGTCGCGGATGGCGGAGAGCAGCACATCGTGTTCGTCGAGCCACGGGTCGGCCAGGGTCAGCCGGGTGCCGCGGCCGGTGATGCCGTAGTTGGTGTACGCGGCGGTACGCACGGCGACGACGCGGGTGGTGACGGAGGCGAGGTTCCTGTCGCCCGGGATGCCGTCCGGCTCGCCGGACCCCTTGCGGGGGCGCTCGACGGCCACCCAGCTGCCGACCGTGATGGAGTCCTGGACCGAATCCAGTGGCAGCACATAGCGGTTGGTGGGCTCCGGCACGGTGGCGATGCCGATCTCGACGGCCGGGGGCTCACTGCCGGGGGTGAACCGCAGCGTCAGCTCATAGGCGCCGTAGCCGATCTGTTTCACGGGTTCGCCACGGCTGAGCATCCACTGCTTGGGCTCTCCGTCGTCCACGACCACATGCACCCGCCCGTCCTCGGCGGGCCGGGACACGAACAGGGTGAGCGCGGGCAGTCCGGGCAGCAGGGTGGCGGTGACGCCGGGTTCCTGCGAGTCGGTGGGACGGCCCCGGAGCCAGCCCAGGTCGTGGTCCTGGCCGACGCGGGTGGACAGCTGCACCCGTCCCGGGCCGAGCTCGAACTCGGCGGTCTGCGGCAGGTTCTCGCTGCGCTGCCAGGACGTCCCGGTCTCGATGTGCTGGAACTCCGCCTTCACCGGCGCCTTGACCGCCGTGTCGTACACGATCCGTACGGCGGTCAGCTCACCGCCGGTCAGCGGCCAGTCGGTCTGCCGGATGACCCGGCCCCGGTCGTCCTGCACCGGCTTGAGCGGCGCCATCGCCCCGAAGGGCGCGGCCGTCACCCGCATCGCCAGCAGCTCGCGCAGCAGCGGGACGGTCCCGGGCGGGGCGGTGGCGGCCGGGGTGGCCCGGCGCCACGCCGTGTACATCCCGCTCGCCACCCTCGGGTCGAGGGCGGCGAGCAGCCCGGCGGTCAGGTCGGAGCCGGGCCCGAAGAGCCGCCGCGGATCGTGCGCCACCGTGGCGCGGGCGCCGGACGGGGGCCGTACGACACGGGTGCGCAGGGCGGGCAGGACGGCGCCGAGCGCGCGTACGGCGGCGGTGCCGTGGGCGGGGCCGTGGGTCCCGGCGGCGGTGCCATGGGTCCCGGTGGCGGGGCCGTGGCTTCCGGTCGCGCCGTCGGCCGCGGGCCGGTCCTCGGCGAGCTGGGACCGCAGCCGCACCTCGCCGGACCCGGCGGCATCCAACTCCCCGGCCCGCTCGCGCAGTTCGCCGAGCACCGCCTCCAGCCGCTCGAACCAGGCGGCGACCTCCTCGTATGGGGCGGCCAGCACCTGCGCCTCCGCCAGCCGGTCATGCGGTTCGGCGAGCCGCCGGACGAGCTGCCCGGGCGTGGTGATCCCGTCCAGGTCGCCCCGCAGCGGCGCCAGGACCTGCGCGTCGAACTCCTCGATCAGGCGGCTGACGGGACGCGGATCGGGGTGGTCCGGCGTGGGCTCGGCGTCCCCCCGGTCGTCCGGGTCCTCGGCCGCCTCCGGGTCGGTGATCCACCGCCGTACCTCGTCCACCAGTTCCTCGAGCGACGGCGGGGCGGACCCCGGCAGCCCGATCGCCGTCACGTCCTCGTCGCGGTCGACGGTCACCCGGGCCACCGGCAGCAGCAGCCTCCGGCCGCCGCCCCCGGACTCCGCCGTCCCGCCGAAGACGAAGAGCAGCTTGTCGCCGACGGTCAGCCCGAGCGAGGTTCCGGACACCAGCAGCTCGGAGCGGCGCTTCAGATCGTCGGGGCCGATCAGGGCGGGCCGGCGGCGGCGCACCGCCAATTCGTTCCACGCCCATCGGGCCGTCAGGTCCTCGCTGGTCTCGAAGGTCTGCGACTCCTCGTCGGAGGCCGCCGGGACGCTGTGGCTGATGGCCCCGCGCGGAATCGTCACCACCACGTCCTCGGCGCGCGGATCCCGGTCCAGGGTGTACGCGAGGTGGGTGTCGGCGGCCACGCCCGGCCGTGGCACATGCCCCACCAGCCGCCCCAGGAGGGCGAGCGAGCGGGGGTCGTGGGCGGTACGCAGATAGCCCTCGTCGGCGATCCGCTCGGAGTGGAAGGTCAGCAGGTCTCCCAGCACCGCCCAGGCGTCCAGCAGCCCGATGGCCGGGTCGTCCGGGGTGCGTACGGTCAGGCCGCGCAGCGCGGGGTAGGCGGGCGAGGCGAGCCGGTCGAGCATGGCGGCCAGGAACGAGCCGTGGTCTCCGACACGATAGTCCAGGGCGGTACGGCCGGGCGGGTTGTGCGGGATGCCGGGGGCGGCCCGGCGCTCGTCGTGCCCGCCGCAACCGCAGTCGCAGCCACCGGAGTTGACGTGGTCGGGGTGGTCGGGGTGGTCGCTCATCGGGCCCCCTTCAGCTCGATGACCAGGCGGCCGTTCTCGGGCCGGTCGGGGTCGTTGTCGCATTGGGCGATCTCCAGGGGGCCGATGCGCAGGATGCCCTCCTCCAGCGCCTCGCCGTGTGATGTCTCGTACGAGGTGTCGTCATCGGGCTCCTTGGGCCCCTCCAGCCCCTCGTGCCACAGCCGCCGCAGCCGGGTGACCTCGACGCTCAGCACCCCAGGCACCGCCGCGGCGACGGCCACCAGGCGGCTGAGCCGCACCGGTTCGCCGAAGGTCAGCGCGTCGGGGTGGAAGAAGCCGAGCCGCCCGCCGGAGAGCCGGCGGCTGCCCAGCGCCCGGTACAGCTCGGCGAGGATCTGCCCGTGCTGGTGCCCGGGCGCCGCGCACACCTCGAGCGCGATGTCCAGCGGCACGCCACGGGCCGGGCCGACCACCAGGTCGTGTCCGATCCGGCGGTAGCCCTCCAGGGCGTGCGCGACCGCGTCCAGGAGGGCGGGGGGCGGTGTCCCGGTCCCGTACGCGTCGATGGCGATGTGCGCCTCCCGCACACTGCCGGTCCAGCGGATCTCCGCCGCCGCGCGCCGCACCCCGGGCAGTGCGGCGGCGAGCGCCGCGTAGTCCTCGGCGGTGATGGCCCGGTGCCGGGTGCGCTTCAGATCGAGCGGGGCGAGCTGGCGGACCTGTTCGACCGGCTCGGGCTCGGTGCCGCCGACGGCGGGCAGCGGATTGCGCACCCCGGCCACGGGCAGCGGCCGTCCGGTGTCCGCCGCTTCCGGATCCCGGCACAGCACCAGGTGGTTGATGGCCTCGGGGCCGACGTTGCCCGCCGTGCCACCGCCGGTCCGGTAGTGGACCGCGAGGCGCGCCCCGGGCTTCGGCACGGCGCCGTACCGGCCGTCGCCGAAGCGCAGCGCGATCCGGCCGTCGTCCTCCAGCTCGCCGACGAAGTGGCGGTCCCGGGGGCGGGAGGTGAGCAGATCGCGGCGCGGTGTCCAGGTCCCGTCGCCGTCCTCGATCGTCACGGCGGGAAGCGCGGCCCGTGGGTCCTGCACGAGCGCGGCGGCCGGGCCGTGCAGCACCGGATCCTCCGGGCGCAGCCCGGCGGCGTACGCCCGGCCCCAACTGTGCGCGATCTCCCAGGCGATGCGCCCGTCCAGGACGGTGCCCGCCCGGGCCCTGGCGGTCAGTGCGGCCAGGCGCCCCAGCTTGGCATCGAGCAGCCGGTCGCAGCGGTGCAGCAGCTCGCGCAGCGCGCGGACGGGGTGGCGGGCGAGTTCGAGGCGCTCCAGGACGCGCAGCCCGAACAGGACGGCCAGTTCGGCGATCTCCTCGTCCGAGAGCCCGTCGCGGTCCCGGGCGCTGCGCCACAGCTCGGTCAGCCGCTGCCGCACCCGCCCCGGGATGGCGGCCAGGTGCTCGGCCTGCCCGGCCGCGATATGGCGCGGATCGGGGAAGGGCACGGCCTGGGTGACGGGCGCCTGGTGCAGTACGGGCCGGAAGCGCGGCCGGATCCCGGGGTAGACGGACTGGGCGAGCAGTGTCCGCAGGGCCTCGGCCTGGGCGTACGCGGTGCCGGGCACGACCTTCTCGCGCCGCTGCCCGGCCGACTCCAGGCCGATCCCGGCCCGGCCGGTGGCCTCCGGGCCGACGGTGGTGAACAGCTCCCGTACGTCGTCGGGGGTGAGTTGCCGCCCGTGGCGGGCCCGGTCCAGCAGGGAGTCGATGAGCCGCGCCGGGGCGTTCCCGGCGTCCTTGTCGAAGCAGCCGAAGGCGGGTGGGTCACAGGACCCGGCGACGGCGGGGACGGGCGGCACGGTGAGGGTCTCCGGTGTGCCGCAGCAGAAGGTCAGCGAGCGGCCGTGGTCGACCAGCACCACGTTGCCGCGCGCCACGCTGACGTCCTCGACGGGCGCGCAGTCCGGACCGCCCCGGGTGGCCAGGCACAGCGGGAAGGCCAGCGCGTCCTCCCGCGCCCAGGTGACCTCCAGCACCGGCTGCTCGGCGAGCCGGTCGACGGCGGGGGTGACGGAGGTGAGGCGCACGGCCTGCCGGTGCGAGGGGTCGGCGTCGCCGGGCGTCCCGGAGCGCGGCCCCCGCACCTCCTCGAAGAGCAGCAGATCGCCGGGGCGCAGATCGATCACGCGGTCCCGGCACTCCTCGTCGGCCCACGCGTCGCGCAGCGTGGCGGACGTGGCGCCCACGGGCAGCGAGCACACCTCGCCGCCCCAGGTCCACAGGCGGATGCGGTGGTGTTCCGGCCGCAGGTGGAGGGGTTGGCCGGTGACGACGGGCTCGAACACCTCCACCGATCCGCGCTCGTCGAGCACGGCCAGCTCCCGGTCGTCCAGCACGGCCCCGATGTCGGGCCGGTCCAGCGGGCCGAGCGTACGGATGTCCACGGCGGCGAAGCGGTACTCCCCCGGGTTCAGCGTCAGCGGCTCGACGGTCTCCACGGTGACGAAGGCGCGGGCGTTGCAGCCGTCGTGCATCGGATAGTCGATGAGCCGTACGTGGCGGCGTACGGACACCCGGCGGCGGGCAGTGTCGAGATACGCCTCGGTGGCCACCGCGTCCTGCTGGTAGCTGATCTGGTCCGCGGTGTAGGCGAGCAGCTCGACCAGGGTCATGCCGAGGTCGGCGGCGTTGCGCTCGGCCCAGTCGGGGGTGGTGAGACGGAGCCGGTCCAGGACGACCTGGCGGAGCGTTTCGTAGTCGCGGGCGGTGTAGTCGATGACGGGGGCGGGGGCGGGGGCGAATGCGGCCGGGAGGTCTGGGGTCTCGTCCTTGCAGTCGAACGGGCTGGGGCAGTCGGGCCGGAAGGTGAACTCGGCGGAGAAGTACCGCTGGTCGAAGCCGGGGAAGGGCTCGGTGCCGGGCCGCCCGTAGGGGTCGGTGTCCACGAGGGAGAGCCGGTAGGCGGAGGTGTCCCCGGCCCGGTCCACGGTGACGTACAGCTTGTCGTCGAGCTCGGGGTCCTCCTCGCGCTCGACGGAGATCTCCATGACCTCGATGCCGGTGATCCGGCGGCCGCCGTCGACGCGTACGTTCTCCGGGCAGAGGCCGTGCGGGGCCTTGCCGAGGAAGGTGACGGTGAGGGTGATGCCGTCGTCGCCGACCTCGACGGCGTCCACCCCGTTGAGGTGGGCGGCCCTGATGCGATCGCGCCGTGACGCGGTGGAGGGGTGGCTCACGCGGCGCCCCTCCCCTCGAACACCTCATCGCGCAGCCCGGCGGTGGCACGCACCACGTACCGCAGATGGACGCGTACGACGTTCTCCTCGCTGACCACGTCCAGGGACTCCACCTCGATCAGCTCGCCGAGCCAGCGCTGGAGCGACGCCTGGACCGACAGCTCGACGGCGGAGGCCAGTTCGGGGCTGTTGGGCGTGAAGACGAGGTCGAGCAGCCCGCAGCCGAAGTCGGGCCGCATGACGCGTTCGCCGGGGCTGGTGAAGAGCAACTGCTCGATCAGATCGCGTATGTGGTCGTCGTGGCCGGCATGCGCGGTGCGCCCGCGCCGGTCGATACGGAACGGAAAGGCGATATCGGTCCGTACGGTGTGTGTTCTGCCGGTCCGTGTCCTGCCTGTCGGTGTCCTCATCCGCACATGACTCCTTGCCGCGCGGCGGAGACGACGGGTGGCCCCTGCGGCACGAGCCCCGCGCTGAAGCACTGTGCCGAGGAGGTGTCGAGCAGGACGGGCACGCCGTCGATCAGCACCGTGTCGCGGTCCGGCGTCCACCGGACGGTGGTGCACGGCAGCGGGACGCGGTCGACGGTGTGCGGGCAGCCGACGACCGTGAAGACGTCGTCGGCGGTCGGCACGGGCTGCCCGTCGAGCCGCACACCGGACGACGACGCACCGGATGCCGCCTGTACGCGTCCGCCGTGCGGGCAACTGATCACGGCGGTATGGCTGACGAGGTTGCCGGAATTCCCGGACACGTCGCTTGTCCCTCCCCGTTGGCTGCTGACCATCGCTTCTTGTGGCTATCGCTTGTGGCTATCGCTTCTTGGGGCTATCGCTTCTTGGGCACGGTCAACCGGCCCTGGTTCAGGTCGACTTGGTCTCCGACCAGGGAGACGGAGGCCCCTTGGCCGTTGTCGATGTGCACTCCGGTCGCGTCGATCCGTATGGACGCGCCGCCGGGCGCCTGGAGCAGAATGCCCTCGGCCGGAACGTCGGACATCACGATCTTGTGCTTCCCCGGTGTCTGGATCACCACGGGGTGCGCGGTCGCCGGATCGGTCCGGGCGTCCTCCGGGAGCTGCTCCCTGGCCCCGAACCAGCACCCCGTCCAGATGGGGAAGCTGGGGTCGCCCTGCTCGAACTCCACCCACACCCCGGCCCCGACGGACGGCACGACGTATTGCCCGGCGGGCCGCTGCTGCTCACCGGTGAAGGGGAAGCAGGGCATGGCCCAGGTCGACGGCTCATCGCCGAGGACATCGGGCACCTCGACGGTGATCCGGCCGATGCCGAGCGGGTCCTGGTTGTCCCGCACCCGGCCCCGGAATTTGCCGAGGAAGCGGTTGTTGGGCGTTGCCGCCATAGGGCGCTCCTTGAGGGCTCAGGGCCGAACGGTGTCGCTCCGGGCGATGAGCCCTTCGCGGGTGAGGGTGAAGTTCTGCTGGAAGGAGCCGGGCCGGAGGTGGTGGGTGACGGTCTTGACGTAGTACTCGCCGTCGTAGGTGACCCCGGCGCCCCGGACGCCGACGAGCTGGCGTGGCTGGAGGATGTACCCGTGCCGGTTGACGTCGAGCGAGCCGGAACCGGAGATGGCGTCGGCGGAGGTGGCGGCCCTCGCCAGGGCCTCGGCCTCGGCCTGCGCCCGGTCCTTCTTGGCGGTGCCGGAGAGCGTCTTGCGCTTGAGGGCCGGGGTGGCCCGCTTGCCGAGGGGCGGCCGGAGGGGGCTGATGTCGGGCTGGGCGAGGAGGGTGGAGGTCCGGGTGGTGGGGTCCTGCCAGCGGGCCTGGGGCTCCTCGCGGGCGGTCCCGTCGTAGGCGAACGTCAGCTGGTCGACGGTGGAGTTGACGTCCATGTTGACGGTGAGGGCGTGCTGGGCCGTGCCGACGCGCTTCTCGGGCCCCCAGTAGGCGGTGGAGACGCCGGCCACGGGCCCGGGGACGAGGTAGAAGACATAGCCGTTGGCCTGGGCGAGATCGGTGACGTACTGGAGGTCGGTGCCGGTCTGGTAGTCCACGCGGCGCTGTGCGTTGGGCGGTTGGAGGATCTTCTCTTTGACGACGTGGGCGTCGATCCCGTAGTCGGTGTACTTGGCGAGAATGCGGGTGACGCGCTGCCAGGGTGAGAGGTTGGGGTAACGGTCGGTCCGCTCCTCGAGGTCCATGAGGAGGGTGAGGTCCTCGCCGGTGACGGTGAGGGTGGTCTGCCCGGGCTGATTGCTGGCCCCCACCTCGTGGCGCACGATGAGCCCGTCGAGGAGGACGATCGGCGTGCCCTTGACGGCGGCCGTGACGATGACGCGGGTGCGGGGGTCGAAGAACCCCTCGGGGAGCAGCCGATCGATGATCGCGCCCCTTTTGGTGAGGTCGAACGCCATCTGGAAGCCACTGCGTTCGCCCGCGGTGGTGGTGATCTGCGCGGACAGCAGCGCCTGGGTGACCTCGGGGGGCACGGGGCGGGTGAGCTTGGGCCCCATCCGTAATTCGAGGTGGATGGGCCCCTGCCCGACGGGCTCATCAGCCATGACGCCCACCGCCTCCGCCGCCTCCGCCGCCTGGGAATCCGTTGGGGATCTCGATCTCCTCGCCCGGCTCGGCGGTGAGCTCGCGGGGGTCGAGGACGGGGTTGGCGTCGGCGATCCGCCACCAGGCGGCGGGGTCGCCGAAGTAGCGCTGACCGAGGTGGTCGGGGCGCTCGCCGCTGCTGACGGTGTGGGTGGCGGTGTCCTCGTCCGCCTCGCTTATGGGCGGCAGCAGCCGCCGCTTGACGTACCGGACGGGCGTCCCGTCGGGCTGCGTGTGAATCCCGATCTCGGCGTCGTGGTAGCGGCTGGAGCGGGGGTAGGGGTGCGACCCCGGAATCGCGTCGAGCGCGCTCTCGTACGGCTGTGGCTGTGACCCGGCCATCTGCTTCTATACCCTCCCCAGCCCGATGTCCCCGCTGTTCAACCCGAGCGCGCTGAGCGCACCGCCGCGCGCCGCCGCCGCGAGCCGTTCCTTCTGCGCGAGATGCGCGAGATAGAGCTCAGCCCCGCGGTGGCCGGCGGGCAGGTCGCTGACGGTGAGCACCTTCAGCCCGATGCTGAGGGATGCGCGGATGGGGTTGAGGTTGACGTCGAACGCCGATTCGTTGATCGAGAGTTCCGTTATCCGCACGGGCATGACCCGCTTACTCCCCCAGGTGAAGAGGGTCAGCGGCATCTCGATGGGGCTGATCTCGATGGTCCCCTTCTTGGAGAGCCGCATGGCGTCCCGCAATTTGGCGGTGGTCGGCTGCACGAGCATTTCGAGCGTCGCGAGCTGCGGGTGTATCCCGTCGGGCGCGGCCACCTCGAACTGATCGGTCGCGTCGATCTCCGCGGTGAACTTCCATGTCTCCTGTGCGGGCCCTTTGAGGCGGAGCGCCTCGTTCTTGTCCCCACTTCCGCTGCCGCCTCCGCCGCTGTCGGCTTGGTCGCCGGCGGATTGGGGGGCCAATGACCGCTCCAGCGTGTCGGGATTGAACTGGAGGATGATGATGCGCTGCGGCGTCCCCCGCTCGGGGTCGACGAGGACGATGCCGGAGCGGATGGGCTTGGGGATGTCTGCATAGCGAGTCACGAATCGCTCCTCCTCTACCTACTCAGCATCGGGGTGTTTTGTTGCAAGGGTGATCATTTCGTGCAGAATTTGAACGGCACCGGCGCCTTCCGGTAGATCGCCTCCGTCGATCAGTTCGTCGAGCACAGGAAGAAACTCCTCCCAGAGCACCTCCTCTACAAACCTCCTTGCCGCGACACGCACTTCATGATCTGGGTCACGCAATGCCGTCGAGACGCTTTCGTGCAGGGCAGCGAGGAACGCATCGGGGGGACCGGCAGCAGCCCTCAGAATCGCGTTCTTACGCTCTTCGGGCGTATCCGCATTTTGCACGGCCTCAAGAATCTCCGTGGCCGGAGTCACGTCGAGAACCGTGCGCACATCGTCAGCCGCCGCTCGCACCACGCCCCCTTTTTGTCCGGTGACCACCACTCTCAGACAGCGGAACAGATTGGATTCCTCGAACAACACATGGACGCCGTCCGGGAGCTCCCACTCCATGGCGCGTTCTACGCCCTGCGCGGGCTCCGCCCACGTGTCGTCCGGGCACTTTCCGAAGGCCCTGTTCAAGGATTCGACAACGTCACCCACACGACTTTGCGCCGCAAGGACCAAAGTCTCATTTCGGTGTGCTGGCTGCATGTGCTAAACCCACTCTCACAGGAGACCGTTCTGGCGCAGGATCCAGGGACCCAGAATGTTCTCTACCAGGTGCTCAGCGACCTTTTCTGCGTTGCCTTCCTCCACTAGCATTTCAAGGACCTTGAACTGCTGCATCTCCCGCTCCAGATCCTTTCGCCCCGGGCCCCCGCTCCTGGCTCCCCTGCCGTTCAGCTGCGTCGCCACATCTTGCCGCCTCGCCATAAGCCACTCGGACGTATTTCGGGCCAATCCCTCGTGGACCGTCCACGCAGATGTCGGACCACGACGAACGGACGCTAGATGCAAATTCCTGAGCTGCGCTTTCAACTGCTCAGGATGCGGATTGGCCCCTTGGGCAGAGGAAATGGCGTGGGCACGGGCGACATCCTCGTACTCCCGCGTCGACCTCATGGCACCACGACCAACGAGGGGTTGCCCCACATAGCGCAGGGACGAGTACTGACCCGAGTTTCCATACACGCCCCCTCGGAACATTTCCGTTGGCTTTGCGCCTTGCTGTGTTATATAGGCGTTCATGACACCGGAAGCAAACCCAAGGAGTGAACGGTTCCCCTCGCCCGCCTGCGTAACGGAGGCCGTCAGCGCCGGATAGGAAGTGCCGAATCTGGACTGATCTGGGGAAATCTGCCCGGCAGTCGCCGCCATCAGTTCCCGGCCGTACTCACCGAGTTCCGGTTGCGTCAACCCGGCTACCCCCTCTCGGATATCCGGATAGCTCTCCAAATCCTGTCGAACGGTTCCCCCACTGATACCGGAGAGGTACTGGTGGCCGATGTCAGGAGTGGCTCCCTCCGGCACATTTGGTCGGCTCCACACGGGGACATACTCTCCGCGCTGCAAGGACTCGAAGAGCAGCATGGCCTCTTGCCCCACGATGAGCGGCCCTTGCTCGATGTTGTGCGCCAACAGAGCTGCCTGGCTGGTCCCGCTGGGAACACGCGTGACCGGCATGACGCGATTCGGATCGAGACGGGTGGGATCCCCTCCATCCGGACCTATCAGCGAAGTCGGCGCGGAAGGAATATCACCGAGCCTCTCGTCCTGCGTGCTGATGCCCTGGCTCTGCGTCCTGAGGTTCTGTGCAGCCGCCGTCTGCGGCCAGGTGATGCCGTTCGCCATGCGTTGCGGGAAGTGCCTCTCCAGGTACAGGAGAAGCTTCCCATTGACGAGTCCGGAATCCAGCGGACCGACCCGAGCCTTGGCATTGAGGCTCGGATTGAGCGTGGCGCGGACGTTGCCGAATTCCAACTCCAGCTCTGTGAGCCGATACCACAGCCGCATCGCCGAAAGCGCCGGGCTGAAGGATTTCTTCGGCACCCCGCTGTCGAGGAGCCTGTCCAGTTTGGGACGCATCCGGGCCACGATCTTGCGCAGCCGCTCGTCCTTCGACTCCTTGGACTTCTCGTCCTTCTTCCGCCGTTCCTTCTGCGACTTGGTCTTCGGTCGGCCGGGGCCGCTCTTGCCAGGGTGAGGCATGCGCTTGTCGGGGCCCTTCTTGTCCGGCCGTCTGCCCGGGCCGTCCTTGTCGGGTTTGGGCTTTCGGGGGCCCGGCTTGTCGCCATCCCTGTCCGGCTTGGGCTTCTTGCCGTCTCCTTCCTTCGGCCTGGTGGGCTTGTCGCCGTCCTTGTCGGGCTTGGGCTTCTTCGGGTCGTCCTTGTCAGGCTTGGGCTTGGTGGGGTCTTGCTCCTTGGGGTCCTTGGTCGAGGGCTTGTCGTCGTTCTTCGGCCGGTCCTCGGAGCCCTTGTCGTCCTTGGGGTTGGGCTTTGGCTGCGACTCGGGTCTGGGCTTCGCCGGCGGTTCCGGCCTGGGCTTGGGTTTCGGGGATGGGGTCGGGCGGGTGTCCGGACGGTCTTCCCCGGGCTTGGGTTTGCCGGGGGTTTCGGGCCTGGTGGGCTTGGTTTGGGGGTGCGATTGCGTTGTGGGTTTCTTGGGCGTCGGTTCGGCACCCGGCTTCGGCTTCGTGGCCGTTGGCGTCGGGCGCGTCGTCGTTTTCGGGGCAGTCGGTTCCTGCGGCTTCCCTTCGGTGCCGGGCTTGCCGCCCCGGCCGTCCGTGCCCTCCCCGTCCGCGCCGCCCTTCCCGCCCGCTCCGCCCTTGCCGCCCTTCCCCTGGCCCAGCTTCGCCGCGATGGCCTTGAAGCGTCGGCCCACCTTCGCGACGTACTTGCCGATCCCCGACAGCAGCGCCTGGTAGGCCAATTCGAGGAGTGCCACGATGCCCGCCGCGACGGCCTTCGCGAAGAGGATTCCCGCGCCGCCCATGCGGACGAGCTTCAGCCAGTCGAGGACCGCGCCCACCGCGCGCAGGATCGCGCCGAGCGCGCCGATGGCCGTGCGGATGGCGTCGATGACGGCCATCACCCAGCCCGCACCCGGGATCAGCTTGGCGATGACCTTCGTGATGACGATCTCGCCGATGATGAAGGGGAGTTGGGGGACGATCGCGTCCCATGTCTCCTTGACGATCTGCTCCAGTGTAAAGCCGCCCTTGAACAGCTTGTCCAGGATCGCCTTGGGGACGCCGATAATCTCCTGGATCTTGGACTGGAACCACTCCTTGACGGCCGACTTCACCTCGCGGAAGAGGTGGTTCTTCGCACCGTCGACCGCCGAGTTCTTCGCACCGCTCAGCCAGCCGCCGGGGTCGGAGAGGAAGTCGACCGCGATGAGCATGAACTCCCCGAGCGCGCCCAGGAGCTTGGAGGCGAAGTCGAGGACCGCCTTGACCGCGTCCACGACGGCCTTGACGACGTCCAGCAGCATCTTCTTCAGGACGTCCAGGATGCTGCTCAGCAGCTTGCCGAGGGCGTTCAGCAGGTCGGTGATGGCCTGCTTGAGCATGGTGGCGAGCTTGTTGACGAGGGCGATCGCCGCCTCGATGAGCCCCGTGATGAAGTTCCGGATGCGCTTCGCCAGGTCGATGACGGCCCGCACCATCGCCTTGGCGAACTCGATCAGGTCATTGATGAAGTTCTTGATCGCGTCGACGATCGCCTTACGCGCGTCGTTGATCCAGCGCTCGACGGTCTCCTTGAAGTTCTTGATGAAGCCGATGACCGCGTCACGCGCCTCCCTGATGACGCGGACGATCGCGTTCTTGATCTCGATGACCTTGTTCTTGATCCAGTCAAAGGCCTTGCTGACCCAGTTGCCCGATTCCTCGACGCTGGCGTCGCGCTTCTTCTCGGCATCCTGTTCGGCCTGGTCGCCCTTGTCCCGGATCTTCTTGTCGCTGTCGTCCTTCTCCTTGTCGACGTCCTTGTCGGTCTGCTCTTCCTTGTCCTTGACGTCCTTGCGGATCTTCTCGTGCCGCTCGGTCTTCTTGTCGCCGAGCGACCGGAGCTCCTTGTCCTGCTCCGTGCGCCAGTCCTGACGCTTGGCGGTGACCTCCGTCATCGCCTTCTGACGCTCGCTCGCCTGGCTCTTCGTATTGGCCGCGATCTCCGCGTCGACCTGCCGCTTGTGCTGCTGCTGACCGTTCCTGAAGTCGCGGTCCTTGGTCTGCCGCCCCTCGGACATGGTCTTCTGGCCGTCGGAGAAGGCGGCCTGGAACTGCGGTCCGCGTTCGTGCTCCGCCACTTCCGAAGCGGCTTCGGGCGGAACGGCGCCCGTCGTCGCACCGCCCTTGGGCCCACCGCCGCCCCCGCCACCCTGCTGGCCGGGGACCTTCGCCTCCATCTGCTCCTTGGGAGCGTCGGGGTAGACCTGGTCCTCGCCCATTCCCCGGCCCGCGTCGTCTCGACCCGTAGCGACGGTTTCCTGGCCCTTGGTGTCGACGGCCGAGCCCTGCTCACCGGCCGTCTGGTCGGCAGCGCCCCGCATCTGTACGCCCGGCGCGTTGCCCGCCTGGGCCTGCTTGAGCGCCTCGTCCTTGGTCGGCAGCCCGGCGAACTTCGCGGCCAGCGCCTGCGGGTCCACTACGGGCTTGTCGGCGCCGAAGAGGCTCGCGGCGGCGTTCACGATCTTGCCGCCGATGAAGCCCAGGGCCATCTTGAAGGTGTCCCAGCCGCCCGGCTCCTCGGCCTTCTCCGCCTCGATCTGGCCCTCGGGCTCCTTGGCGCCCGTGACCTTGGCGTCCTCCTTCTCCGGCGCCTCGGACTTCTGGGCCGGATCCTGCGAGTACTGGGCCGGGGCGTCGGTCTTCGGCTTGCCCTGGAGGGTCTGCGGGGCACCCGCCGGGCGCTGCATCGAGGGTGGGGCGGCGGCGAGCGCCTTGTGTTCGTCGCCGACGGTGCGGTTCACCGAGCCGCTCACACCCGTCATGGCCTGCAACGCCACATGGGGCTTCAGCCTGGAGGCCGTGGACAGGCCCGCTTCCGGGGACACCTGAGAGAGGTTCGGGGGCGGTCCGGAGTCCTTCTTCTTGCCCTTGGCCGGGGCGGAAGCCTTGCCGCCGCCACCGCCTCCACCCGCCCCGCCGCCACCGCCACGCGGTGTCTTGGGGGCCGGTGCCGACTTGGGCGCTGTGGGCTTTGCTCCCGACGCGGACTTGGGTGCCGGCGGCTCGGGCTCGGCGGACTTCTTCGGTTCCGGCGCGGACGGCGCCGGCTCCGCCGCCGGGGTCTCCGTACGTTCCGCCGGCGCGCCCTGGTCGCTCTGCGCCCCGCTGCTCGCGCCGCCGGGTGTATCCGCGCTGGATCCGCCCGTGACCTGGGTGTCGCGCGCCGGTGAGGGGGACTTGGCGTCCGCCGTGGGTTCGCTCTTGGCCTCCGGCGCCGCGTCCGCCTGCTTCTGCTCCGCCTTGGCAGCGGGCTCCTGCGCCGCCTGACCGCCTACCGCCTGCTGGGATGCCTTCTCCTGCGCACCGCCCGGCGCGTCACCCGCCGCGGGTGTGCCCTTCTCCTCCTTCGCGGCCTGTTCCGTGGCTTCGCTGCCGTCCTCCGACCTGCCCGCGGCCTCCTGCACCGTCGTCTGCGCGACGACGGGCCCGTCCTTGGGGTCGGCGCCGCTCTTCGGGTCGCGGGTCGCGGCCGGTCCCGGTCGGTTCTCGGCGGCCCGTTCCAGGGCGAGACCGCCGAGCCCGGCGCCTGCCACCGTCGTGTCCTCGTCCGCCTCCGCTGACGGTTCGGTGTCGACGGCCGAGTCGGCAGCGTCTTCCTCGGGTTCCGCGTCCTCCGCCTCGTCCTCGGCGTCCTCCGCGTCCCGTTCGGCCTGCACCTTGTCGGCCTTGGTCAGCGGAGGGGCGGGGAAGGACGGGACGGGGGCGTCGGCGGACGAGGCGGGGTCGAGCTGGTCCGCGGTCGGTACGCCGGACACGTCCAGGTCCTGCTCGGGCAGGAAGTCCTCCGGCTGGAGCTTGATGTCCCAGGCGCTCTTCTCCGCGCCCCCGACCTCGACCTCCGACTCACTGCCGGAGCCGAACGGATCCTCCTCGGCCCGCTCCTCCGGGCCGTCGAGATCCTGGGCCCGTACGCCGTCGAGCGTGGAGAGGGGGCCGGGCGACTGGGTGTCCTTGCCAGACGCCATCGGCGAACCGGTGGGCTTGTCCGCGCCCCGCTTGTCCTGCTGCTTCAGCTGCTGACCCGCCACGAGCGAATCGACCGCGCCCGGGCGGTTCTTGGCCGCCGACTCCTCCTTGCTCGGCGTCGCGACACCCTGCTGCTCCTGCCCCTCCTTCCCCTCCCCCTCCTTGCCGTCCTTTCCTTCCTTGCCCTTCTCGGAGCCCTCGGACTTCTTCTCGCCGCCCTGCTGCCCGCCCCCGGACGGCTGTTGGGACTGAGGCTGGGACTGCGGCTGCGGCTGGGACTGAGGGGCGGCTGCTGAGGCCGAATCGCCCGACTTCCCACCGGACGAAGGACTTCCGCCCTCGCGTCCCGCGTCCGCGCCCGGCCTCTGTTCCCGGCTCCCGCCCTGCCCCTCCTGCTCCGCCGCGCCCCCGCCGTTCCGCGGCGTACTGCCCGGCGCGCCCTCCCCTGCGGGCGCATCCTTCTCCGGACCCGGCGCGGGCGCCGGGCGCTGCTCCTCCTCGCGGCGCTCCTCCGCCCTCCGCCGCCACGTCTCGCGCTCGAACAGCAGCTCCTCGACCGGGTCCGGTTCGACCTCCGGGGCGGCCGACGACTCCCGCTCCAGGTCGCCGTCCGCCTCGATCTCGTCGACGAAGTCGAGCACCCGCTCGTGCTCGGAGCTGAGGAGCCTGGTCTCCAGGCGGTCGAGGACGGCGTCCTGTACCTCGTCCGGCATCCGCGCCAGCTGCATACGGGTGCGCTTGGAACGGTCCTCGGGGTCGCCGCGCAGGGAGCGGACGACGCTGTTGGCGAGGCGGTCGACCAGGGTCGCCGGGTCGAGCTTCTCCATGCGGTTGCGGTCGGCGTCGACCGTGGCGTAGCGGAGCCAGCCCGGGGTCGCGGACTGCTCCGGATCCAGGTGGGTTTCCGGTTGGCCGCCGCGTACGAGTTCCTGTGCCGTGTCCTCCGCCTCGCGTTCGACGGCCTGCTGCGGCAGGCTCACCGCGCCCAGGTCGCGGCCCACGCGCAGGGTGCCGAGGCCGTGGGGGTTCTGGACGGTGTGGAGCAGTTCATGGGCGAGGAGGCGTTGGCCCTCCGTCGTGCCGGGGCGGTAGGTGTTCTCGCGGAAGAAGATGTCCTGGCCGACCGCCACCGCGTCCGCGCCCAGCAGTTCGGTGAGGTGGCCCGCGTCGCGGTCAGTGTGCAGGCGGACCTGGCCGAGGTCGTGGCCGAGTTGCTCTTCGAGGTCGCGCCGGACGCTCGGGTCAAGGGGCTGTCCGGCGCCGCTGACGATGTCCTTCGGTTCGGGCGTACGGGCCTTGCCGGTCCGCTCCTTGCGCTTGCGGCGCTTGGCGGACTGGGACGCGCGGTCGTCCTGGGTGGTGGACGGTGCGTTGCTCATGTCCCCTCCCGCCCCCTTCCGGACAGGCCCGCGTGCACGGCCCGGGCCAGGGCCTCACCCAGCCGGGCCGGGGAGGTGGTGGCGGGGAGCGGGGGCAGGTCGGACAGGACGTCGAGGGCGCGGTCGGCCCCGGTCGCCGCCAGCGGTACGCCGCGTTCCCGTACGAGGCGGGTCAGCTCCGTCTGGAATGCCACCCCGACCTGGTCCGGGTCGATCCCGGCGCCGAAGCCGGTCAGCGCCAGCTCGCCGATGTCCACACGGACCGTGCGCGGCTCCTCGTTCAGACCCATCCGGTGACCTCCGAGGGTGTGAGCGAACGGTCCAGCTTCTGGTACTCGGTGCGCGCCGCCGCCAGCATGTGACGCATCTGGAGGCGGTCGCCCTCCTCGGCGGCGAGGAAGGCGCCGGAGAGCGCGATATTGCGGATCGAGCCGCCCGCCACGGTGAGTTGGGCGAGGCGTTCGGGGTCGATGTCCTTCGTCGGCGCCCGGGCGGGGAGCACCCGGCGCCAGATCTCGGCGCGCTCGCTCTCGCCGGGGAAGGGGAAGTCCACGACGAAGCGGATCCGGCGCATGAAGGCCGGGTCGAGGGCCTTCTTCATGTTGGTGGTGAGGATGGCCAGGCCCCGGTACGCCTCCATGCGCATCAGCAGATAGCTGACCTCCAGGTTGGCGTACCGGTCGTGGCTGTCCTTGACCTCGCTGCGCTTGCCGAACAGCGCGTCCGCCTCGTCGAAGAGCAGCAGTGCGCCACCGCGCTCGGCGGCGTCGAAGACCTTGCGCAGGTTCTTCTCGGTCTCGCCGATGTATTTGCTGACCACCTGGGAGAGGTCGATGATGAAGAGGTCCAGGCCCAGCTCCTTGGCCATCACCTCGGCGGCGAGGGTCTTGCCGGTGCCGGAACCGCCCGCGAAGAGGGCGGTGACGCCCAGGCCGCGGCGGAGTGTCGCGGCGAAGCCCCACTCCTGGTGGACGGTGGCGCGCTGTCGTACGTGGGCGACGATCTCGCGCAGGATCCGCGCCTGGTGGTCGGCGAGGACCAGATCGTCCCAGGCGGCCTCGGGCTCGATGCGCCGGCCCAGTTCGTCCAGGCCGATGCGCGCCTCGGTGAGCCCGGCCCGCCACGCGAGTTCCGCGGGGTCCAGTGGGGCGTCGGTGACGTCGGTGACGTCGGTGAGATCGCGGCGTACGGCGGCGGCAGCAGAGCGGATGACATGTGGCGGCAGCTGGAATTGGGCCACCAGCGACCGCAGATGGGCCTCCTCGACCCGGGTGATGTCGGCGAAGGCGTCCGCCCAGAGGGCGAGTTGTTCGCTGTCGTCCAGCCCGGGCACGGTGACGCGCTCGCCGCGCGGGCGGCCGGTACGGCGCGGGCCCTCGCTGGAGACCACGAGGGGCACGGCGGCGGCCTCGATGAACGCGTCCGTGGCGGCGGTCTGCTCCCGGTCCAGCTCGCCGACCTCCAGCAGGAGCGCCGCGGGCAGCAGTACGGCCTCGCGCTGCCAGAGGCGGGCGAGGCGGTCGCGTTCGGCCGCGTCGGTGGGGACGTCGTCCGAGGCCATGACGTACAGCGCGAGTCCGGTGCGGCGGGCGGCCTCGGCGGCGATGTCGGTACGGGTGGTCAGATCGCCGCCGACGAGCTCCACGCGCAACGGCGCCTCCGGACGCGACTCGTTCCAGCCCGCGGCCACCTGATCCGCCGCCCGGTCGTACGAGGGGGGAAGGGTCCGCGGGGGCTGCGCACGGCGCAGCAGCCCGTGCAGCCGGGCGTCGAGGTAGGGCGACCCGGCCAGGAAGTGCAGGATGCGCTCGTCGATGCGGAGGCGTGATGTGGTGAGCCGGGTCTCCTCGTCGAGGTCTACGAGCCGCCAGCGGCGGAGCGGGGACACGGGGGTGAGCGCGCTCCAGTGCGGCTCGTCGAGCGCGGCGAGGGCGAGCGAGAAGGTGGGGTACGCACGGGCCGGATCGCCACTGGCGGCGGCGCACCGCGCGGCGGCGGTGGGGTCCAGCTCGGCGGCCGCCGCCAGCAGGACGAGCTGGCGCTCGAAGGTGCTGAGGCCGAAGCAGGCGGCGAGAGCGTCGAGGGCGGCGGGGCCGGGGATCGCTTGCGCGTGGTCTTCCGTGTGGGGTGGCTGGGCGGCGGTGGGTGGGGTGTTGGGGTCGTCGACGGTGGCGGTATCGCGGGTCGCGGAGGCGCTGGACCGGGAGCCGTTGGCGGTGGCGGTGGCGCGGCGCGCGTGGGCGTCGACGCGGGCCAGTACCGCCTGGACTGCGGCGGCCAGGGCCTGCCCATCCTCGGCGGCGATGGCCCCCGCTGCGAAGGAGCCGGCGCCCGCGCTGGAGCCTGCCCCCGCGGCGAAGTCCCCGCCCGCAGCGGCGTCCCCACCCGCGCCCAAGTCCCCACCCGCGACGGCGTCCGCGACCTCGGTGGCGTCCCCACCCGCGATGGCGTCTGCGCCCTCGGTGGCGTCCGCACTCGCGAAGGCGTTCCCACCCGCGACGGCGTCTGCGTCCTCGACGGTGTCCCCGCCATCGATGGCGTCCGCGCCCTTGGTGGCGGCGTCGGGCGCCGCCGATGCGTGGCCGTTCCGCGTGCCCATGGTGTCGTCCGCCCCCTTCTCCCCCACCGTGTGCCTCAGCTCTCCGTGTCCTCGGAGCGGCCGCCGCGGCGCCGGGGCGTGGACTTGCGTGCGCGGGTGGGTGAGGCGGCCGACTTGGCCGCGGCCGACTTGGTGGTCTTGGTCGCGGCCGATTTGGTTACGGCCGCCTTCGCGGTCTTGGCGGCCTTGGCGGTCTTGGCCGCGGCCGTCTTCCCGACGGCGGGGCGCTTCTTCGTGCGCATGGCGGGCGACGGGGTCTCGGCCTCCGTCGATGCCTCCGCCTCGACGGGCTCCTCGGGCCGCTCCGCCCCCGGCAGGGTGGGTGGCTCCGGCGCTCCCGGCGCGCCGAAGGGCAGCACCCGCACTGTGGGCCGTTCCACCGGCTTCGCCGGGACCGGGCGCTCGCGCCCCTCGATCAGGACCAACGAGCCCTGGTAGCAGACCGACAGCACATACGGGGTCTGGTAGAGCATCCCCCAGAGCTTGGAGGTCTCGTCCACGTCCATCTGCGTCGGGGTGAAGCGCACCCGCTGCACCGCATCGATCAGGTCGCTGCCCGTCAGATACGAGCGCCGGGCGGCCTCCTCGATCACGTCCTTCGGCAGCATCGGGATCTCGTGCAGGATGCGCACCACGGTGCCGATCAGGCGCTGCCCGACCAGTTCGGACTCCTCGCCGTACGCGCTGATCAGGTAGTGCAGATCCATCGCCGCGGCCGGTCGCTTGAGCAGGGTGCCGTCCGAGGCGCGGGTGGGCAGGTCGGTGGCGCGCATCGAGGCGTTCGGGGTGACCTGGTAGAGGAAGATGTTGATGGTCGGTTCGGTGGGCGGCTCGGCCGGGGGCCTACGGGTGTCCACCGTGACCGCGATGTCGATCTCGGGCCGCAGATTGTTCGCGATCAGCAGCGCGAGGGCCTGGGTGACGGTCGCGAAGGCGAGTCCGTTGCTCACGGTGTCAGTCCCTCCTCTCGCCGCGTGCCAGGTAGTCCTCCAGGCTCAGCGCGGGCGCGCGCCGTCCCGTCGTTCCGGCGCGGGCGCCCGTGGTGCGGTCGGCGCCGGGCGGGGCGGCGGCGGTGACCTCCAGCCGCCCGATCTGGACGTGCACCGTGCGCTGGGCGGACCGGGCGCGGCGCCGCCCGGCGGGGAGCCGCGCGGCCTCGCGGCCCGGGGTGGCGTCGGCCGCGCGGGGTGGCAGCGGCGCGGTGGCCACCGCGGACCACACGTCCGCGGACGGCGGCCCGGGCCGGGATCCCGCCGCGGCCGGTGTGGCGTCGGGTGCCGGGGACGCCGTGGTGCCCCGCCGTGGCGCCCGGGCGTCGGGGGCGACCGGGTTCGGTCCGGCGGTGAGCCGTGCGCTGGGGAGCAACAGCGGTGCCGGGGCCGGGGGTTCGGCGTACCGCGCCACGTCCTCGTACGGTGTGGGCTCGGCGCGTACGACGGTGTGCCGGTCGGTCCTGACCTCGTGCTCGTGCCGGACCACCTCCTGGTAGCGGTCGGCCACCGGTGGCGGGGCCACCCGGGCCGGAGTGGGCTCCTCCGGCAGCGGTGACTCCCCCCGCAGCGTCTCGATCCGCTCGTACGGGCCCGGCAGCCGCGGCCGTACCCGGACCGGGCGCTCGCCGGCGCCACCGCCCGCCGCCGGCCCGGGTACGGGCACGGGGGCGTGCCGCGCGAGCAGCCGGTCGAAGTAGTCAGCCATCTGCGCACAGCTCCAGGTAGTAACGGCGCCGCAGCGGGCTGAGCGCCAGGATCTGAGGCTCGCTCCAGCCGTATGCGGTGGCGAGCAGGTGGACATCGAGCAGCAGGTCCCGTGCCCAGTGGTCGAGTTCGGTCCAGAGGTAGGAGGCGATATCCAGCTCGGCCCGGGTGGCCTCGCCGCATTCGGGGCAGGCGACGCTGAGCGTCACATCGGCCGCCGGGTCGGCGCGCTCGGCGGCCTCGGCGAGGCGCCGCTGCACCGGCTCCGGCAGTTCGGCCGCGGGGAGGCGGTCGGCGGGGACGGGCCGCCCCGAACGGTGCACGGAGACGATGCAGCGGGCGATCAGGGCCCGGCGGGCGCGGGCGGCGGCGGTGGGCTCGCGCCCGGCCTCGCCGCCGTACGAGTCGGAGGCCGCGTCCACGTCGGAGTCCACGCCCACGCGCACGCCCGAGTCGGCGCCCACGCCCACGGCCACGTTCCCGTTCGCGCCCACGCCCGAGTCCAGGTCCGCGCCCACGCGCACGCCCGAGTCCGCGCCCACGTCCACATTCCCGTCCGCGCCCAAGGGCCCGCCCGCTTCGGCCGCCGCCCGCGCGGCGGCCTCCAGGTCGGCGACGGTGGGCAGCCGGAACTCGACCGTCCACTCGCCCTCCTCCACCCGGAGCGGGCCGTCCCGCTCCCCCGGGCGCACGCCCAGGTCACGTGCGTCGAGGTCGAACTCCATGGCCTCGCCGCACGCACCGCACTCGGCCCGGATCTGCATCCGCTCGCCGAAGAGCGCGCGCCGCAGGGCGTACAGATCCGCCTCGCGCTCGCCCACCGGCAGCGACAGCAGCTCGTCCGCCGCGGTCTCCGGGCGGGCCGCCCGGTGCAGCAGCAGGGCGCGGCCGGGGCCGTGGTGCGCCAGCCCCGCCTCCCAGATGGCCAGCAGCTCCGCGGGCCCCGTGTTCCCCATCTCTCAGGCCGTCCGCTCCCCGTACCGTGCAGCTCCCCGTACCGTGCCGTTCCCCGAACCCGTGACCGCCGTCGTCCCGCGCCCCGTCCCCGTCTCCGTCCCCCGCCTACGCGGGATGCGTGAACGAGGGCTCTTCCGGCTCCGGCACCTCGTAGTCCCGCTCCCAGCCCTCGCACTCCAGCTTCAGGCTCTGGATCGCGACCGCGTTGGCGTTGGCGTCCAGCTCGCCCAGCACCTGGTACTCGCTCGGCCAGGTCCGGTAGAGCTTGTGCGAGACGGCCACTTGGCCCGCCTCGTTGAGGACCTGGATGACGATGTCCTTGCGGAAGTCGGCAAGCGAGACCTCGGCGCCGAGCCCCGCGCCGACCTGCCAGACCTTGTTGGCCCAGCGGTCGAACTCGGGGTCGTGGGTGACGCCGCGCTCCAGGGTGATCCCCTCGAACTCGGACCGGCCCGGGGACTTGCGGGGTGAGCTGGGGTCGCCGCCGTTGCGGTGCTTGACGACCTCGGTGGTGCGCTTGAGCGGACTGATCTTGCTGATGCCCGCGACCGTACGACCGTCCCAGAGGACCAGAAACTTGAAGTTCTTGTACGGGTCGAAGCGATGGGCGTTGACCTGGAACTCAGCCATCACATTCCTAAATCTCGAACTGTCCGGCCATCTGCTGGATCTTGACGATCACGAACTCCGCGGGCTTGACCGGCGCAATACCGACCACCACATTCACGATGCCGTTGGCGATGTCCTCGTCCGTCGTGGTGTCCTTGTCGCACTTGACGAAGTACGCCTGCCGCGGAGTGCCGCCCTTGAACGCGCCCTTCTCGAACAGCGTGTGGAGATAGCCGGAAGCGTTCAGCCGGATCTGCTGCCACAACTGCTCGGTATTGGGTTCGAAAACGACCCATTGCAGTCCGCGGCGCAGGCTCTCCTCGATATGCAGCGCCAGCCGCCGTACCGGGACGTACTTCCATTCGCTGTCGAGCGCGTCGGCGCCGCGCAGCGTGCGGGCGCCCCAGACCAGCGGGCCCACCACCGGGAACGTGCGCAGGCAGTTGATGCCCAGCGGGTTGAGCAGCCCGTTCTCCCGGTCGGTCAGCTGGACGGCGAGTGAGTACACCCCGGCCAGCCGGGCCTCGGTCCCGGCCGGGGCCTTCCACACGCCGCGCTCGCCGTCCGTACGGGCCATGACGCCCGCGAGCGCCCCGGAGGGCGGGAAGGCGCGCAGCCGCCCGGTGAGCGGGTCGGTGAGCCGCAGTTGCGGGAAGTACAGCGCGGCGTGGTCGCTGCGGACCGGCTCGAAGGCGCCGATCCCGGCGCGGGCCGCGTCCACGCTGCCCCAGGCCGAGGGCGCGTCGACCAGCAGGAAGATCCGCCGCTCGCGGCACAGCCGGTCGGCCGCCGAGAGCACGGTGACCATGTCGCCCACGGACTCGTATCCGGCGAGCTCGGGCAGCGACAGCAGGTTGACGTCCTCGATGTCGCGCAGCGCCTGGAGGCCGGTCTTGGCCGCCTCGCTGCCGATGAGGTCGCGGGGGCCGGGCGGGGCGCCGTCCTCGCCGCCGGACAGCGGGAAGACGGGCGGGTTGACCGATGCCTCCAGGCCCAGGTCATTGGCGCATTCGCCCAGGAAGCGCACCACGTCGTCGGGGTCGATGGAGCCGGCGACGACCTGGAGGCGGCGGCCGAACGCGGTGACCTCGGTACCCGCGAAGGCGTGCTTGCCGGGGGCGTCGGGCAGCGCGCGCAGCTTGCGCTCAAGGAGCAGGGCCAGCTCGGTGACGTCGCACGGAGCCTCGCCGTCGCAGTCCGGGTCGTAGAGGGTGAACGCGCGCTCCACCTCGCCGATCTTGACCGTCAGCTCGACCTCGAGATCGGGGAGTTCCTCCGCGAACGGCTTGGAGACCGTGCCGGAGGGGTCCGGCCGGCCCTCGCCGACCGCCTTGACCCGGATCAGCGCCGACCCGGCGTTGATCACGGTCTCGGCGTGGCGGCCGTGGGCGGGGTCCATGGACAGGTTGGCGAAGGACTCGCGGGAGGTGCCCCGGGCATCGAGCACATGGAGGTTGAAGGTCTCCTCCGGGCACGGGGTGTCGTAGTCGACGGCCAGCCGCAGGCCGGAGCCCCAGTGGCCGGGCTCCTTGGCGTGCACCTCCAGCACGGGGCATGCGCTGTGGCCCTCGGTGGATTCGAGGGTGACGCAAGCGGCCTTGCCGGTCCCGGCCTTGGTCACGCGGACGACGACCGCCACGGTGCCGCCGTTGCCGAAGAACTGGTGCACCGCGTAGCCGACCGCGCTCTGCGAGGTGAGGCCCCCGAAACGGCGCTCGAAGTCGGCGAAGCTGGTGATGCGGACCGGGGTGTTCAGCGGGCCGCGCCGGGTGTGGCCCACGAAAGCGGTCACCGAGGTGGTGACCGAGGCGATGGTACGGACGCTGCTGGGAAGCTCTTCGATGTAGACACCGGGATAGCCCGCGGGCGTCGGCATTCCCCCTCCATTCTCTTCAGCGCATCAAGAGATGAGGAGGGGAAGTGAAGATCACGCGCACGGATTTCCCGCCGCGCACACAATTTCTCCCTGTACTTCCCCCGGTCGCACGCCCCCGCGAAACCGGTATCGCAGGGTTCGGAACGTCGCTTGCGGCTCCTGATGCGTGAGTGCGGTTTGAGTTTCGGTGCTCGGCGTGATTCCGGTCAAGGCGTTGATCCGGTCATCTCCTTCACGGGGAATTCCTAGATCGTTTCTTTCTCTCCATGAAGTTGACCAAGCTATTACCGTGCGCGAACGCTTCCGGCAATTCTTGATCACAAAATCCCGGCTGATGTGCGCCAACGACGAGAACGAGCCGAAAAGGTGAATGGTGCGGCGCGCCGTTTTGCGGTCCCGCGCTTCCGGCGATATCATACCCGCGCCCGCGGGCAGCACCCGCTGAGCAGGCACGTCAGTCGCGCGCGAGCGGGGACGGCGCGAGGAGCGCATGGCCGTCCAGCCAGGCCGGGCGGCTGAGCAGCGGGCGGCAGCGGGTGAACAGGGCGAGGAGTTCGGGGCCGCGCCGCCGGCGCAGGGCGGGGTCGAAGCGGGCGAGGTCGAGCTCATTGGCGGCCGACAGCTCGGCGAAGTCCCGGAGCAGCCGGGGCTCGGGGGTGTGCGCACGGCCGGTGAAGCGGTCGTGGAAGAGCGCGCCGGGGTCCCCGAGTGCCGGGCAGGTGGCCTTCCGGTCGCAGCTCGCGTAGAGGTACACGATGGCTTCGGCCTCCGCGCCGATCACCGCCACGAGTTCGCCGCGGCGGCCGAGGGGCAGCAGGGTGACGGGGAAGCCGTCGGTGCCGTAGAACGCGTGGCACAGCCCGGCGAGTTGGAGCTCGGGGCGGGCTCCCCAGGCGGCGAGCCGGGCGCGTACGCGCTGGAGGTGGGCCAGGAGGGTGCTGCCACCGGGGTGGGCGATGCGCGCGGCGCCGAGGCGGCGCAGAAGGGTGACGGCCCGGTCGGCGGCGGCGGGAGGGGGAGCGGCAGGCACAGGTCGTGTCCTTTCGGTGCTTGGCAGGTCGGCACCCGCACCGCGCCCCCACCCGGTCCGGATCCTCGTGCCGGCGCCGTACGGGTTGCCGCCTGAGCCCTGCGACGATCGTCGCGACCACCCGCCACCCCAGTCAATCCTGGGGATTGCTCGCCAACTCCAAGCTCTACCTTGGAGGTTATGACTCTGGACGATCTACGGGTGTTCGTGGCCGTGTGCCGGGCCGGCAGCCTCAGCGCCGTGGCCCGGGAGCTGACCTGCACACAGTCGGCGGTGAGCCAGCGGGTGAAGCGACTGGAGCGCGAGACCGGCGTCAGCCTGCTGGAGCGCCAGGCACGCGGGGTCGTGCCCACTCCGGCGGGACGCATTCTGCGCGAGGCCGCCGCCGACGGGATCGCCGGGCTCGATCTGGCGCTGCGGCGGCTGGGGGACCTGGTGCACGGGGAGAGCGGTTCGGTGCGGATCACCACCGGCAGCACCACCGTGCGGCACTTCATGGCCGAGGCGATCGTCGCGTTCCGCCGCCGCTATCCGAAGGTGAACCTGGAGTTCCAGACCGAGAGTTCGAGCCGGGGCTGTCTCGACGCGCTCATCGCCGGCCAGCTGGATCTGGCCTGGATCACCCTCGGCGGGCCGGTGCGCGGTGTCGAGCAGCGGCCGGTGGCCGAGCTGCCGTGGGTGCTCGCCCTGCGGGCCGGGGATCCGCTCGCGGACCGGTCGCGGGTGGAGGTGTCCGACCTCGCCGAGATACCCCTCGTACGGCTGCCGCCGAACTCCACCTCCGGCGGGCAGCTCCACGCGGCCCTGGCCGAGCTGGGCGTACGGGCCGGTTCCGGCACCGGCGTCGCCGACTGGGACACGGCCCTGCTGCTGGCCGAACTCGGCCTGGGGCGCGCCGTGGTGCCCGCCCTGCCGGGGCTGCCGGTGCCCGGGGACGACGGGCCGCTGCGGCTCGTCCCGATCCCCGCGCTGCCGCCGCTGCCGGTCGGCTGGGCGGCACGCCGCTGGGACGCGCTCCCGCCGCTGGCCCGGGCCTTCGCGGACACGGTGGCCGGTACCTTGCGCGGCGACGACGCCTCGCCCGAAGGGAATCCCGTGGCGCGCCGCGAGTGATCATTTTCGGCCTTCCGCCGTCAACGCGCCCGGATGGGCCGCCTCGGCTCGGCACGCACCTCTATGCTTCTACATGCATGTAGAAGCCCCTGCGCATACGCGACAGTACGCACATTGAAGGAGTGGACGCCCCGATGGTGTTCAAACGACTGCTCGGCTCGCTCGGTGTCGGCGGACCCACCGTGGACACGGTGCTGGACCCCGGCCCGGTACACCCCGGCGGCCCGCTGACCGGTCAGGTCCATCTCCGGGGCGGCACGGCGGACTTCGAGATCGAGCAGATCACGCTGGAGCTCGTGGCCCGGGTGGAGGACGAGCACGGCGACGAGGAGCGGGAGGGGGTCGTACTCTTCGACCGCTTCACCGTCGGCGGCGGATTCCGGCTCGCCGAGGGCGAGCACCGCAGCCTCCCGTTCACCGCCAGCCTCCCCTGGGAGACGCCGATCACCGAGCTGTACGGGCAGCCGCTGGGCATCATCCTCGGCGTCCGCACCGGGATGGAGGTCGCGGGCGCGAAGGACAAGGGCGACCTCGACCAGCTGACCGTGGCCCCGCTGCCGGTCCAGGAGGCCGTTCTGGAGGCGCTGGGGCAGCTCGGCTTCGGCTTCAAGTCCGCCGATCTGGAGCTGGGCCATGTGGGCGGCACCGGGCAGCGGCTGCCGTTCTACCAGGAGATCGAGCTCAGCCCGGCCCCCCAGTACGCCCACGCCATCAACGAGTTGGAGGTGACGTTCCTGGCGAACCCGGGCGGCATGGACGTCGTCCTGGAGGCCGACAAGCGCGGCGGGCTCTTCTCCTCGGGGGAGGACGCCCTCACGCTCTTCACCGTCGGCCATGAGGGCGTCGAGCACCGTGACTGGAACGCCGAGGTCGACGCCTGGATCAGCCGGCTCGTCGAGCGGCGCGCCACCTATGGCTCTTACGGCTCGCACGACTCTTACGACGCCCATGGCTCGTACGGCGCCCATGGCTCGTACGGCCACGGTGAGCATGCCGGGCACGGTTACAGCCACGACGGGCACCACGACGGCGGGCGGCGCTCCGGCCCGAGCACCGCGGCGGTCGTCGGAGGCGTCGCGGCGGGTGTCGCGGTCGGCGTCGTCGGCGGAATGGTCGCCGCGGAGGTCGTCGACGAGATCGGCGACGCCTTCGAGGACGAGGAGGACGAGGACTGACCACCTCCCCCGGCCCGGGGCGGCCCCGGGCCGGGGTTCCTTCTCGGCGCTTCGGCCATGGCCCCGGTGCGGCCGGGTCCATGCGGCCGTGGTCCTATGAGGCCGAGCGGCACCGCTCAGGGACCCGCCCAGCCGTCGAGGAGGACGACCGACCATGACCGCCGACAGCCGCCCGGAACCACCCCACTTCGGCGACGAACGCGAAACCCTGCGCGCCTTCCTCGACTACCAGCGGGCGACGCTCGCCATGAAGTGCGAGGGGCTGACGGACGAGGAACTGCGGCAACGGTCGATGCCGCCCTCGACGCTGACGCTGCTGGGCCTGGTGCGGCACCTGGCCGAGGTGGAACGGGCCTGGTTCCGGAGGGTGTTCGAGGACAACGACGCGCCGATGGTCTGGTCCCCGACGATCGACTTCCAGGCGGCGTACGACGTGAGCGAGGCGACCGGAGCCGAGGCGTTCGCGGCCTGGGAGGCGGAGGTCGCGACCTCCCGCCGGATCGAACGGGAGGCGGACTCGCTCGACCTGGCGGGCCACCAGCCCCGGTGGGGCGAGGAGGTGTCGCTGCGGATGGTGCTGGTGCATGTGCTGCTGGAGTACGGCCGCCACAACGGGCACGCGGACTTCCTGCGCGAGGGCGTGGACGGGGCCGTGGGGGCCTGAGCGGCCGGCTTCCGGGCCGTGCTCATCGGCCCTTTCACCGTGCTGTTCCGGCCGCCAGGAACAGGGGTACGGCGAGGAGGAGCCGGTCGGCGCGGGCGCGTTCGCGCTGTTCGGCACACCACGCCCCGGCCTGGTCCCGGGTGATCGCACCGGCCGCGCACGCGGCCTCGGCCAGGCCGGTGAGCAACGGCAGCGTCTCGGGCCCGGTCAGAACAGTGGTGTACGCCTCCGTCGTGACGTCGCCCAGCCCGGCGTCCAGCAGCAGACCGCGCTGGCCGCGTGTGGCGCGGGGCGAGGGGACGAGGCTTGCGCGGGCGCGCACGATGGCTGCGGCACTGGGAGACCGTGGGACTGCTGTGCCCCGCGCGCGACAGCGCCGGGCGCCGCCGTTACGGCGAGGCCGACCTCGTCAGGGTGGCCGTCATCCTGCGCGCCAAGGAAGCCGGGCTCGGCCTGGACACCATCCGCGCCCTGACCGCCGCCACCGAGCCGGCCGACCGCCGGGACATCCTGCGGCGCGAGGCCGAGACGCTCCGCTCCCGCATCGCCGCCGCGCGGGACTCGCTGGCGCTCGTCGAATGCGCCCTCGGCTGTGAGCACGACGACCTCACCCGGTGCCCGCACTACCGGCGGCGGGTGGCTCCGGAGTGCCGCGAGGAGGGGTCTGGGGCTGGTTGAGGCGACCGGAGCTGGGCACTCCGTGGGGCGCGTGGCCCGATACGACCGTGCCGAATCCCAAAGGACGATCATGAGCGAGCCCAGGTCATCGACATCCCCCCGCATCCTCGGCATCTACCTCAACGACCACCTGGCCGGGGCGACGGCCGGAATGCAGCTGGCCCGCCGCACGGCCCGGGAGCACCGCCAGGCGCCCTTCGGCGGCGACCTGGAGGACCTCGCCGTGCAGATCATGGAGGACCGCCAGGCGCTCCTGACCGTCATGGCCGACCTCGAGGTGCCCGTCCGCCGCTACAAGGTCTACGGGGGCTGGCTGGGCGAGAAGGCCGGGCGGCTGAAGCCCAACGGTCGGCTGCGGCGGCGCTCCGGGCTCAGCACGGTCCTCGAGCTGGAGTCGCTGCGGATCGGCGTGGAGGGCAAGGCGCTGCTGTGGCACTCGCTGCTGGCCGCGGCCGGCGAGGACCCCCGGCTGGACCCCGATCGGCTCACCGAGCTGCTGGACCGGGCGCGGCGGCAGCGCGCGACGCTGGCGTCGCTGCACGAGACCGCGGCCACCACGATGTTCAGCCCCGGCCGGACGGAACCGCGGGAGGCGGTGGTCGGCACATGACGCCTCCCGCTCCTGGCCGGAACGTAGCCCCTCCCGCTCCTCCCCCGGACGGCGCCGCCGAGCTCCTCTTCGTCGGCAATGCCACGCTCCTCATCCGCTACGGCACGCTGACGCTGCTCACCGACCCCAACTTCCTGCACCGGGGCCAGTACGCCTATCTGGGCAAGGGGCTGATGTCCCGGCGGCTGACCGAGCCCGCCCTGACCGACTCGGAGATCCCGTCCGACCTGGACGCCGTGGTGCTCTCGCATCTGCACGGCGACCACTGGGACCGGGTGGCGCGCCGGCGGCTGGACCGCTCGCTGCCCATCATCACCACCCCGCACGCCTCCCGGCGGCTTCAGGGCGTCCATGGGTTCAGCCGCGCGACCGGGCTGCCCACCTGGCACGATCACGTCCTGGTGAACGACCGCAGCCAGGTCCGGATCACCGCGCTGCCCGGCCGACACGCCCCCGGCCGGTGGCAGCGGCTGCTGCCACCGGTGATGGGGAGCCTGCTGGACTTCGGCGCGCCCGGGGAGCCGCCACGGCTGCGGGTCTACATCACCGGCGACACGCTGATGTTCCCGGGCATCCACGAGATCGCCCGGCGCTACCCGGAGGTGCATCTGGCGGTGGTCCACCTGGGCGGCACCCGGCTTCCGGGCGGGCTGATCGTGACCATGGACGCGCTCCAGGGGGCCGGTCTGGTCAAGGCCGTACGGCCGGAGCGGGTGCTGCCGGTGCACTACGACGACTACGCCGCCTTCAGCTCCCCGCTCTCCGCGTTCCTGGCGGAGACCAGGGACCCGGACTTCCCGTCCGAGGTGGTCCACTGCCCCCGTGGCGAGCGTGTGACGGTGAACGCGCAAGGCGTGCTCCAGGCGCAGTGACGGCCGCCCGCGGTGGACTGGCGTCGTGCACGGCCGCCCGCGGTGGACTGGCGCCGTCAGGCCGCGCTGGTGGGTGTCTGGTCGTCGCTGGGCAGCCGCCGCAGACGTTCCAGCAGCTGGGGACGGTGCAGCTCCACCACGCACGCCATCAGGTCCGGATGACGCATCAGCGGCGCGGCCTGCCAGTCGTGCGCGTCGGGGTCGGTGAGCCGCCGGAACTCCCGCGGGGCCCCGGCGGCGTGCTCACAGTCGGCGAGCGCCGCCACGGCCTCGGACGCCAGGGTGGAGCAGGTGAGCAGGGCCGCCGCCCAGCTCGCCACGACCTCGTCCACCCAGGTGCGCCAGACGCCGTCGGGCCCGCGGATCTCGTACGGCTCCGCGTCCACGAGCCAGTCCAGCCGGTAGGAACCGCCCGGTCCGGCCATGGTCACCAGGGCGGCGTCGGTGGTGGTCGGGTAGCGCAGCCACGTGGCGACGGTCACGGCCTGTCGCGCCTGCGCCTCTGCGAGCGCGGCGTTCATCGCGCCGTCGGCCGCCGGATAGGCCCTGATCAGCCACTGCGTGGTCGCCGCTATGACGGATGACAGGTCCAGGGACAAACGAGCCGCTCCTCTTGCGCGATAGCTGTCAGCACCGTACCCACGGAACGACGGTGTCGAACATGACATACATCACTCTTGACGGCGGCGCGCCGGTATGGACGGCCGGGTGCGCATCGCATAAGAGCCGCGGGTCGGCGTACCGCATAGCGGCCGGGGCGCCGGGTACCTGAGGGCCATGAACGCGCCGGGCCCCGCCGTCGGCGTGGTCCTCGCCACCCGCGACCGCGCCGAGAGACTCGCCACCGCCCTGGAACACCTCACCGCCCTGCCGGAGCGGCCACCGGTCCTGGTCGTGGACAACGGCTCGACGGACCACACCCGGGCCATGGTCGCCGAGCGCTTTCCCCAGGTTCGCGTCCTGGCGCACAGGGCCAACCGCGGCGCGCTCGCACGCAACGACGGCGTACGCGCCATCGGCACGCCCTATGTGGCCTTCAGCGACGACGACTCCTGGTGGCGGCCAGGCGCCCTGGCACGGGCGGCCACCCTGCTGAACGCCCATGCGCGGCTGGGGCTGTTGGCGGCCCAGGTGCGGGTCGGCCCGGCGGAGCGGCCCGATCCGCTCAACGCCATGCTGGCCGCCTCCCCCGTGGGGCGGGCCGAGGACCTTCCCGGCCCGGAGGTGTTCGGCTTCCTCGCCTGCGGGGCCGTGGTGCGCCGCGACGCCTTCCTGGAGGCGGGCGGCTTCCATCCGCTGATCTTCTTCGGCGGCGAGGAGACGCTGCTCGCCTACGACCTCGCCGCGATGGGCTGGGGCGTCTCGTACTGCCCCGAGGTGGTCGCCCACCACCATCCGGCCCCCGCACCGCGCACGGGCCGCACCGCCGTGATGCGGCGCAACGAGCTGATCGGCTGCTGGCTGCGCCGCCCGCTGCCGCTCGCCGCCCGGCGCACCGCCGGGCTGCTCACCGAGGCCGGGCGGGACCCGGTCGCGCGGGCCGCACTGGGCGGTCTGCTCGCCCGGCTGCCGGCCGCGCTGTGGCAGCGCCGGCCGCTGCCGCCGTGGGTCGAGGAGGCGGCCCGGCGCGTGGACGGGCAGCGGATGGACGACGAACCCCGACGGGAGGAGAGGCAGGCCGTCACCCATGACCGATGACCAGGACGACCAGAGCCAGGACCAGGACCGGGACCAGGGCGGAGGGAACGCCGACGGCCGTACGACGGTCGTCATCATCACCCGCGACCGGCGGGACGAACTGCTGCACACCCTGGACCGGCTGGCCGAACTGCCCGAGCGGCCGCCCGTGATCGTCACCGACAACGGGTCCACGGACGGCACCGCCGAGGCGGTGGCCCGGCTCCATCCGCGGGTGACGCTGTTGCGCCCCGGCCGCAACCTCGGCGCCGTGGGCCGGAACGTGGCCGTACGGCAGGTGCTGACGCCCTACGTCGCCTTCTGCGACGACGACTCCTGGTGGGCGCCGGGGTCCTTGGCGGCGGCCGCGGACCTGCTGGACCGCCATCCGGGGCTGGCGTCGGTGACGGCCCGGATCCTCGTGGAGCCCGAGGGCACCGAGGACCCCATCGTGGCGGAGCTGCGCTCCTCGCCGGTGCCGGGCCCACGGTGGCTGCCGGGCCCGGCGCTGGGCTCCGTCCTCGCCGCCGCGACCTGCGTGCGCACCGCCGCCTTCCGTTCGGTGGGCGGGTTTTCGCCCCGGCTGTGGCTCGGCGGCGAGGAGGAACTGCTCGCCGCCGATCTCGCGGCCCTCGGCTGGTGGCTGGTTTTCGCGCCCGGGCCGGTCATCCACCACGCGCCGTCGGACGCCCGCGACGCCACGGCCCGGCGGGTGCGCGGTCTGCGGAACACCCTGTGGTTCACCTGGCAGCGCCGCCCCCTCGCCTCCGCCGCCCGCCGCACCCTCTTCCTGGCCCGCGCGGTCCCCCGCGACCGGGCCAGCCTGCACGCCTTCGCCCAGGCCCTGGCGGGTCTGCCCGGCACACTCGCCCGCCGGGCCGTGGTACCGAACCGGGTCGAGCGAGGGCTGCGCCTGCTGGACGAGACCCAGCGGGTGTCCACGGCCCGGCGCTATGTGGGGTGACCGCAGGGGCCCGGGTGCCCGGCCTCGCCCGCCACCGGTGAACGCCTTACGGGCGCGTGGACGGAGCCGGTGGTGGGCTCGTAGCCAGTGGTTGGGACGGGGTAGCCGGTAGTTGGGTGCGGGTCAGCCTCCGGCGCCGGTGAGCGCGAGCCGCGCGGGGCCGGGGAGCCGGGTGAGGGCCTCCAAAACCTCTGACACCGTGATCCGCAACAGCCGCTCGTCCGGGATGTTTCCGTGGGCGTCGCCCGGGCGGGCGGCGTCGTCGTCCGGGTGCCAGAGCGCCCGGTGCGACGGGCCGGGCGGCGGGCCCCACAGCCTGGGGGCCACCGGGCCGAAGAGGACGACGGACGGTGTGCCCACGGCGGTCGCCAGATGCGCCAGACCGGTGTCGCCGACGATCACCGCACGCGCCTGGCCCACCAGCGCGGCCAGTTCGGCGAACGGCGGGTCGGTGTCGCCGCCCAGCACGGCCGACCCGGGCAGCCCGGCGCGCCGCGCCACGTCATGGGCCAGACCGGCCTCCCCGGCGCCGGCGGTGATCACGATCCGGTGGCCGGCGGCGCGCAGCGCGGCGCCCACGGCCGCGAACCGCGCGGCCGGCCACCGGCGCGCCGCCGCGTCCGCACCGGGGTGGATCACCACGGCGCCCGGCGCGGGCGAGGGGCGCTCGGGTGCGCGGATGCGCAGGTCCCGGGGATCGGCGGGGATGCCGTACCAGGAGAGCAGACGGCACCAGCGGTCCCGCTCGTGCTCGTCCTCGCGCCACGGGGGCCCGGCGGTCCGCTCCGGGGGGTGGGCGTAGGCCAGCAGCCGGGCCGGGCGCAGCCGGGACAGCGGGCGGTGGCTGGCCGGGCCGTTGCCATGGAGGTCCACCGCGACATCGGGCGGCGGCCCGCTCCAGTCGATCCGGCCGGGGACGGCCCGGCCGGGGGCCGAGGCGGGGATCACCCGGTCGACGGCTCCCGTGGCGACGGCGGCGTGAGCCTGCCGGGCGGGCGCGACGAGCAGCAGTTCATGGCCGGGATGGGCCCGCCGCAGCGCGCGCAGGGCGGGCACGGCGGTGAGCAGATCGCCGAGCCCGAGGGCCCGCAGGACCACCAGCCGCGGGCGGTCGGCGGCACGGCGACCGGGGCTCTCGGACGCGGGATGGTCAGGGCTGCCGGGGCCGTCGGCGGCAGGGCGGCCGGTCATCGGCGGGGGTGGAGGGGTGACGTGGCGGGCGGCTGGGTGGAGATGTGGGGACCCAGGGCGGCTCGGCGGGCCAGTTCGGTGGTGGAGCGGCCGTCCAGGTAGGGCAGGACGAGGGCCCGGCCGCCCCAGTCGCGCAGTACGGCCGTCTCGGGCAGGGCGTCCGCGCTGTAGTCGCCGCCCTTGACCCAGACATCGGGGCGCAACTGCCGCAGCAAGGGTTCGGGGGTGTCCTCGTCGAAGACGGCGACGGCGTCCACACAGCCGAGTCCGGACAGGACGCGGATCCGGTCGGCCACCGGGTTGATGGGCCTGCCGGGCCCCTTGAGGCGGCCCACGGAGGCGTCGGAGTTGACGCAGACGATGAGGCAGTCGCCGATGCGGCGGGCGTTCTGTAGCAGCCCGACGTGGCCGGCGTGCAGCAGGTCGAAGCAGCCGCCGGTGGCGACGACCGTACCGCCGCGGGCGCGGACGGCCTCGGCCAGGGAATGGGCGTCGGCGGGGCGCCGGAACTCGGTGGGGTGGGGCCCGGGGCCACCCGGGAGATCCCAGAGGGCGGGGTTCCCGGCGCCGCCCGCCGTGACGAACTCGGCCGCCTCGGCGACGGCGAGCTGCACCGCCTCCTCCGGGAGCGCCCCGTCGGCCAGCGCCCCGGCCGCGGTGGCGGCGAAGCAGTCACCGGCACCGCAGGGGTCGCCCTGGGCCAGGTGGGGCGCGGGCACGTACATGGGGTTCTCCCGGTGCGGGAGGGCCAGCACCGCGCCGAGTTCGCCGAGGGTCACGGCGACCGCCGCGGCCCGCCAGCGCTCGGCGAGGCGGGCGCCCCGGCCGCCGTGCGCGTGCAGCGAGTCGGCGTCGCCGGACAGGGCGTGGCGGGCCGAGCCGAGCAGGGCGCGGGCCTCGGCGGCGCTGGGTGTGGCGAGCCGTGCGCCGGGCACGGGCTGCTCACCGCGTGGATGCGGATCCCAGACCAGGGGCACCCGGCGGGCCGCGGCGCCCAGTTGCCGCCGCAGCGCGGCGGCCGTGCCGCGGCCGTAGTCGGCCACCAGGACGGCGCGGGCGTCCCGGAGCGCGGCGAGGGCGTCCGGGCCGGGGTTCCCGGGGGTGCCGCCGCCGCGATCGACCCGGACCAGCGGGCGGCCCCCGGCGCGGATACGGGTCTTGACCGGAAGAGTGCCGTCCAGCGGCAGCTCCACCAGCCGCACGCCCGGGGTCAGCGCGTTCCGTACGGTCTGGCTCGCGGTGTCGTCGCCCAGCGCCGTGACCAGGACGACCTCACGGCCTTGGCGCGCGGCGAGCATGGCGGCGAGTCCCGCTCCCCCGGGGCGGCTTCGGTCCACGTCCACATCGACGACGGGTGCCGGTGCGTCCGGCGCCAGGCGGGTGGCCTCGCCGTCGATGTCCTGGTCCAGCAGGACGTCTCCGACGACGACGAGCGGTCGCGGGGCGGCGGCGGTCATGCTCTCACCTCCGATCGGGGGATGGATGCCCTCATGAGGACGGATACGGCCCTCATGAGGACGGATGCGGTGTCACCACCCCGTCCACGGACACCGCTCCCTCCACCGCCCCGATCTCGTGGTCGAAGGTCTCGCACAGCAGATGCAGGGCGACCAGATGAGCCTCCTGGACGGTGGCGGTGGAGCCGGAGCCGATGCACAGGGCGTCGTCGGCGCGGAGGGCCAGCGGGTTGGGCCGGGGGCCGGTCATGGCCCACACGGACAGTCCGGCGGCCCGGCCGGTGTCGGCGGCGGCCAGCAGGTTGGGGCTGCGGCCGGAGGTGGACATCAGCATCAGCACATCGCCGGGCCTGCCGTGCGCGGCCACCTGACGGGCGTACAGCTCCTCGAAGCCGTAGTCGTTTCCGATGGCGGTGACGGCGGAGGTGTCGGCGTGCAGGGCGATGGCCGAGTACGCCGACCGTTCCCGCTGGTAGCGCCCGACGAGTTCGGCGGTGAGGTGCTGGGCCTGGGCGGCGCTGCCGCCGTTGCCCGCGGCCAGCAGGCGGCCGCCGACGGGGAGGCTGGCGGCGAGGTGGCGGCCCCACTCGGCCACCTGTTCCAGACCGTGGTCGCGCAGTGCCACCAGCGCGTCCTGGAGCGACTGGCAGTGGGCGTGGGCGGCGCGCAGCCGGTCGGCGGTGTCCGCCCCCGCGGGCCCGTATCCGGACGGGGACGGACGACGGGCGCGGGAGCCGGTGTCCGCCACCCCCGCTTCCCAGGGCAGGGGGCCGGGCTGGGGGCGATCGCGGGTGCTCATGCCGCCTCCGTGACGGGTGCCGGGTGCGGGGTCAGGACGTCGTGGTACGCGGCCTCGGTGGCGGCGGCCACCCGGTTCCAGCTGTAGCGGGTCAGCACCCGCCGGCGGCCCGCCTCGCCGCAGGCCGCGCGCGCCGCCGGGCGGGCGAGGAGCGCGGCGGCGGCCTCGGCGAGGGCGACCGGGTCGCGGGGCGGGACGAGCCGGCCGGTGCCGGGGTCGGCGACGGTGTCGCGCTGTCCGCCGACGGCGGAGGCGACGACGGGCGTTCCGCAGCTCATGGCCTCCAGGGGGACGATCCCGAAGGGCTCGTAGTCGGCGGGGCACAGCACGAGGTCGGCGGCGCGCAGCAGTTCGGGCATCCGCTCCGGCGGCAGTCCGCCGGTGAGCCGGACCCGGTCGGCGACGCCGAGGCGGTCGGCGAGCCGCCGCAGCCGCCGCGCCTCGGGGTCATCGCTCAGCTGGGCGGACGGCGGCCCTCCGGCGATGACGAGTTCGGCGTCCGGCAGCAGGGTGAGCGCGGCGATGGAGACGGCGGCCCCCTTGCGCGGTACGAGCCGTCCGATCTGGGCGAGCAGGGCCCGGCGGGCCGGGCGGGGCGCGGCGGGCCCGGCGGGGGTGAACAGCCGCGGGTCGACTCCGCAGGGCACGACGGTGATCCGCTCGGGGTCCAGCCCCATGGCGGCCAGTTCGCCGGCCTCGTCGCGGCAGGTGGCCACGATCCGGTCGCAGCCCTCCCCGATGGCCGTCTCCCAGGGGACGCGGTCGGCGGGGCTGGTGTCGGCGTCCTTCTGGTGGCGCCGCTTGACGGTGCCCAGCGCGTGGTAGGTGTGCGCGAGCGGCAGTCCGAGGGCGCGGGTGGCCTGGAGCGAGGCGACGCCGGACATCCAGAAGTGGGAGTGGACCAGATCGGGTGGCGCGCCCCGCCATTCGCGTTCCAGGTACGCGCCGAACCGCCGCATGTAGGGCAGGAGGTCGTCCTTGGGCAGCGGCCGGGCGGGGCCCGCGGGGACGTGCCGGACCTCGACGCCCGGGTGCGGGCGGACGGTCACGGGCAGGTGGGGGGCGTCGCGGCGGGTGTAGACGCGGACGCGGTGGCCGCGGTCGGCGAGGGCCGCGGCGAGCCGGGCGACATGGACGTTCTGGCCGCCGGCGTCCACCCCTCCGAGCACGGCGAGCGGGCTGGCGTGCTCCGAGACGAGTGCGATGTCCAGGTGCTCGGGCGGTCCGTGGCGCGGAGTCATCGGGTCACCTCCTCCATCAGCCGCTCCCAGTCGTCCAGGAAGCGTTTGAGTCCGTAGGCGTCGAGTGCCGCCCGGCGGGCCCGTGCCCCGTCCTCGGCGGCGGCGTCGGGGTCCCGCAGATAGCGGCGGACCGCGCGGGCGAGGACGTCGGGGCGGGTGGAGAGCACTCCGGCCCCGGCCGGCACCGCCTCGACGGCCTCGGTGGCGGCCAGGGCGACCACGGGCATACCCAGGTGCATGGCTTCCAGGAGGGAGAGCCCGAGCGAGGTCCAGCGCACGGGGTGCAGATACACCCGGCGGCGCGCCATGGCGGTGTGCAGCTCGGCCTGGGGGAGGTCGTGGGCGCGGCAGCGGTCGGGGGGCAGGCCGAGATGGTCGGCGAGTCCTTCGGTCGCCATGCCGAAGACGTCCAGCGGGGCGGCGTCGCTGAGGGCGGGCAGCAGATCGGTGCCGGTGTGGCGGCCGCGCCGGATCGGTTCGTTGACGACGACGGCGGCACGGGTCAGCTCCCCGGTGTAGCGGTGGCCGGGGTCGACGATGCCGTGCTCGATGACGGTGGCGGGGGCGCGGCCGCTGTCCCAGAAGAGCCGGTTGAAGTGGGTGACGTGGACGAGGGTGAGGTCGTCGCGGTCGGCGCAGGGGTGGCGGGTGCCGGGGACGTCTCCCTCCGGCGCGTTGTGCTCCAGGTAGACGGCGGGCACATCGCGCCCGGGGCGGCGGCCGCCGAGCCAGCGCCGCGCCAGCTCGGCCTCGTGGGGCCGCTGGAGGACGATCAGGTCCACGGGGGCGTCCCGCAGCTCCTCCGGGGTGACCTCGGTGACCGTGTCGGGCCAGGTGTAGGTGCGGGCCCGGCCGCGTCCGTCCGGGCCCCGGCCGGGGAGGACGGGGACCAGGTAGCGGTGCGGGCCCTGGACGAAGGCCGTGGTCCAGGAGCCGTGCACATGCCACAGGAGGACGTTCATTCGGGCTCCTTACGGTCGTCGTCGGGCTCCTTACGGTCGTCATCGGGCTCCTTACGGCCGTCGTCGGCTCCGTCCGGCACCGGCAACGCGGCCACATCGGCTCCGCCCGGCTCGGACAGCGCGGCCACGTCCGGCTCGGACAGCGCGGCCACGGCGGCGAGCACCTCGGCGTCGGTGACGGAGTCCAGGCAGGGGTGGCCCGGCACGGGGCAGACCCGGGCGCGGCTGCCCGCGCACGCCGCGTCCTGGCGGCCCAGCAGCCGGTGCGGCACCCGGTAGGGGGCCCAGCGCTCGGCGGGGACGACGGGCGCGAAGAGGCAGACGACCGGGGTACCGACGGCGGCGGCCAGATGGGAGGGCCCGGTGTTTCCGGTCACCACCACCTCGGCGCCCGCGAGCACTCCGGCCAGTTCGGGGAAGGAGGTGCGGCCGCCGAGGTCGAGGGCGATGCCGTCGGCGATGTCGGCCGTCAGCTCCTTCTCGGCCGGGCCGCCGGTGACCACCACTCGGTGGCCGGCCTCCTCCAGCGCGGCCACCGCCCGGGCGGCCCGCGCGGGGCTCCAGGCGCGGGCGGGCACGGCGGCGCCGGGGTGGACCACCACATAGGGGTCGGTGCCGGTCAGCGGGGCGGTGTCGGGCAGGGCGGTCAGGGCCAGTGCGCCCTCGTCGCCGGGCGGGAGGGCGAAGCCCGACGCCTCGGCCAGGTCGAGCGCGGCCCGCGCCTCGTGGCGGTGGGGCGCGCGCCGGTGGCGCAGGTCCAGCAGGGTGCCGGGGTAGTGCTCGCTGTCGGCGGCGGTCCAGGGGATTCCGGCCAGCTTCAGCAGCAGGGCGGCGGGCAGCGGGCTCTGGTGGTACGAGGAGAGGATCAGCGCGCGGTCGAAGCGGCGGGCGGCCAGGCAGTCCACGAGGGCGTCGATGAGCTCGCGGCGCACCGGCGGGGCCTCGAAGCCCACCCAGGGCGCGTCATGGACCAGCACCTCGTCGACGCCGGGCAGCATCCGGGCGGCGGGCTCGCCGAGCGGGCCGCACAGCATCGCGGTGTACGCCGACCCGGCGGCCACCGCCCGTACGGCGGGCCCGGCCAGCAGCACGTCTCCCGCGCTGTCGAGCCGCACGACGAGGGTGCGCGGACCGGTGTCGCGGGCGCTCATGGGGCGTCCCCCGCCCCGGCGGGCAGCCCCCGTACGGCCGTCAGGAGGTCCGGCGCGGTCCGTGCGGCGTCCGCGATCTCCTCCGGGCGGGTCACCGCGTTGGGGACGAGGACGCCTCGGGCACCCGCCGCGCGGGCCGCCGCCAGGTCCGCGCCGATGTCGCCGAGGACGACGGCCCCGCGCGGATCGGTGCCCAGCGCCGCGCACGCGGCGTGGATCAGTCCGGGGGCGGGCTTGCGGCACCCGCAGCGGTCGGCGGGGACATGGGGGCACACCGCCCAGATGTCGAAGGGTCCCAGCAACTGCTCGACCCGCCGCAGGACGGCCTCGACCGCGCCGGGGGTGAGCAGACCGCGGGCGACGCCCGACTGGTTGGTGACCACCCCGACCGGGACGCCCCACTCCCGTACCGCGTCGACCGCGGCCCTGGCGTGCGGCATGAGCCGCACCCGGGCGGGGTCGCCGTTGTAGGGGACGTCCTGGATCAGCGTGCCGTCCCGGTCGAAGAGCACAGCGCCCGGAAGTCCCCGCCGGACGGGCATGCGGGGGCGGGCGGGACGGTCACCCGGGGTGAACAGCCACGGCGCCCCTCCTGTGACAGATGGGGCCTTTGGGGCAGATGTTGCGAACACGGGCACTGAGTAGCCCGGACGTTCCATCACCAAACGCGACCAGGCGCTACCCATGCCCGAGCGTCCTGGTGCGCCTGGCCGCCGACCGCCCGGACGCGGCGGCCGAGCGGTGCCGCACCAGCCCCGCCAGCCAGTGCGCGGTGGCCACGGGCGGGATGACGGCGCTGGTCACGGCCATCGTGACGAGCTCGTCCGGGGTGCGCGGGCCGGGCCGGATCCGGGCCAGGGCGAATTCGGCGGTTCCGGCCAGCCACAGCGCCGCGCCCGCCGCGGCCGCCCGCCGCCGGCCCGCCAGGGCGCCGGTCAGGGCGGCGGCACCGGCCGCCGCGATGGCCAGATGGCGTGGCAGCCGGCCGCGCGGGGCGCCGGCCCGGTCCCACCAGCCGCGGCCGTGGACCTTGGCCATCAGCACGTCGTCCGCGTTCCCCGCCTGGGCGCGCACCGACACCCAGCGGTTCGCCGGGCGCACCGGATGGACCGTGGTCCGCGATCCCCGCTCCAGCCGCCACCCGGCGGCCATGACCCGCAGCGCCAGGTCGGCGTCCTCGCGGAAGGCGCGCGGAAACCGCTCGTCGAAGCCGCCCACCGCGGCCAGCGCGGCCCTCCGGTAGGTCATGTCGGCGGTGATCCAGCGGGCGGAGGCCAGCCCCGCGGTGGTGCGCTCCCAGTCGGTGGGCCTGCGGTCCTCCGGCAGCGGAACGGTGATCCGCGCCTGGACCCCGCCGGTGCCGGGACCGGCCGCCGCCAGATCGGCGGCGAGGTCGTCCGCCCAGGTGGGGCCGGGGACCACATCGTCGTCGAGGAAGACCGTCCAGGGCTCGGGGGCGGCCCGCCAGCCGATGTTGCGCGCGGCGGCGGGCCCGGCGGCGCAGCCGGGCGCGATCTCCACCAGGGGGGCGAGCTCGGTGGGGATGTCGGCGGGCAGCGGGGTGCAGTCCTCCAGCGGCCGGTCGTCGACGAGGACGACCCGCCGGGGCGCGGGACCCTTGGCGTCGGCGAGCGCCCGCAGGGTCACGGAGAGACTGGGGCGGCCCAGCGTCGGGATGACCACGGCGTACTCGGGTCCGTCGGTCCGCTCTCCGGTGTCCGTCATACCTGGCTCCTCCCATGGCGGGGGTCGGTGCGGGTCATGTGCGATGGGCACGGGCCGGTGCGGCTCATCTGCGAGCCCCGGCGTCAGGCCCCCTCGGGCGCGGCCGTGTCCGGACGGCCGCCCGCGAAGAAGGCGCCGCGGCGGATCACGAACGGCCCGATCGCCAGCAGGTCGACGGGGGCCGAGCCGAAGCACTCCAGGGCGTCACGCGGATCGTCGACCATCGGCCGGCCCGAGGTGTTGAGGCTGGTGTTGACGACCACCGGCAGCCCGGTGCGGCGTTCGAACGCGCTCAGCAGGCGGGCCACCAGCGGTTCACCGGCGGAGTCGACGGTCTGGATGCGGGCCGTGCCGTCCACGTGCACCACGGCCGGGATGCGGTCCCGCCACTCCGGCGCGACCTCGTGCACGAAGAGCATGTACGGGCTGGGCAGCGGGCCGTCGAAGATCTCGGCCGCGCGCTCGGCGCGCACCATCGGGGCGACCGGCCGGAACTGCTCCCGCCCCTTGACGTCGTTGAGCCGCTCGAGGTTTCCCGAGCGGCCGGGGTGGGCCAGCAGCGAGCGGTGGCCCAGCGCCCGGGGCCCGTACTCGGAGCGCCCCTGGAACCAGGCGACGATCGCGTCGTCCGCGAGCGCCTCGGCCACCGTCTCGGCCACATCGGCCGGGCGCTCGTAGGGCACCGCGGCCGTCTTCAGCCATGCCTCCAGCTCGGCGTCCGACCAGCGGCGTCCGAGGTCGGCCCCGGCCATCGGCTCGGGCCGGTCGCCGCCCTGTGCGCTCAAGCGCAGGGCGCCGCCGAGCGCGGTGCCCGCGTCCCCCGCGGCGGGCTGGACCCAGACCCGGTCGAACGGGCCCTCGCGGGCGATACGGGAGTTGGCCACGCAGTTCAGCGCCACTCCCCCGGCCAGGGTCAGCACCCGGTCATGGGTGCGTCCGTGCAGCCAGCGCACCAGGTCCAGCAGTACCTCCTCCAGACACGCCTGGGCGCTCGCCGCGAGATCGGCGTGCGGCTGCGACCACGCCTGGCCGGGGCGCAGCGGGGGGCACAGCCCGTGCCAGGGCACCCCGGTGGCGTGGAAACCGCCGTCGCCGGTGGCGTACACAAACCGCCGCAGCTCGTCCAGCATCCGCGGGGTGCCGTAGGAGGCGAGGGCCATCACCTTGTACTCGTCGCTGGAGCGCAGGAAGCCCAGGTGCTCGGTGAGTTCCTCGTAGACCAGCCCCAGGGAGTGCGGCAGTTCCTGGCCGTGGAGCGGCTCCAGCCGGTCGCCGACGCGGCGCGCCGCGAGATGCGAGGTGGCCTCGCCGCGTCCGTCGAGGACGAGGACGGAGCTGGTGTCGGCGCCGGGCGCGGCGAGCGCGCCGGAGGCGGCGTGCGCCATGTGGTGGGGCACGAACCGCACGGCGTCGGGGTCCAGTCCGGGCAGGGCGGTGCGCAGGAAGCCGGGGGCCTCGCGGGCGTAGGTGAGCCGCAGGTGGTCCCAGGGGTCGTCCAGGCCCATGGACGCGGCGGGGCGGGCGAGGGCGGGGTCGAAGGAGTAGGCGACGGCGTCCAGGTCCTCGGGGCGCAGCCCCGCCTGCTCCAGACACCAGGCCGCCGCCTTCTCCGGGAGCTCCCAGGCGGAGAACGGCACCGGCCGTTTGCCGTGTTTGCGCCGGGAGAACCGCTCCTCCTCGGCGGCGGCGACGGTACGGCCGTCGACGACCAGGGCGGCGGCCGGGTCGTGGAAGAGGGCGTTGATGCCGAGGATGCGCATGGGCGTGACCTTTCGGCGGCCCGGGGCCGCGGCGGAAGGGGGCGTGAAGGCGGTTGGGGGGAGGCCGTCAGGCGGCCTGGCGGCGGAACCAGTCGATGGTGCGGGCCAGCCCCTGCTCGGCGGGGACGACCGGTGCCCACTGGAGCTTGCCGCGGGCCAGGGTGATGTCCGGGCAGCGGACGGCGGGGTCGTCGGTGGGGCGGTCGATGAACTCGACGGCGGAGCGCGAACCGGCCAGTTCGATGATCTTGTGGGCGAGGTCCAGCATGGTGATCTCGTCCGCGTTGCCGATGTTGACCGGTCCGAGGAGGTCGGATCCGGCCATGGCGAGGATGCCGCGCACGGTGTCGTCGATGTAGGCGAGCGAGCGCGTCTGGCTGCCGTCGCCGGTGACCGTGAGGGGCTCATCGGCCAGCGCCTGCCGGATGAAGGTGGGCACGGCCCGTCCGTCGTGTCCGCGCATCCGCGGCCCGTAGGTGTTGAACAGCCGCACGATGCCGACATCCGTGCCGTTCGTCCCGGCCTCGGCGCAGCTCAGGGCCTCGCCGAAGCGCTTGGCCTCGTCGTAGACGCTGCGCGGCCCGACCGGGTTGACATTGCCCCAGTAGCGCTCGTTCTGCGGATGCTGCTGCGGGTCGCCGTACGCCTCCGAGGTGGAGGCCAGCACGAAGCGCGCCTCGTGGCGGCGGGCCAGGGCCAGTGCGTTGCGGGTGCCGAGGCTGCCGGTCTCCAGGGTGTGCAGCGGCAGCCGCAGATAGTCGGCCGGGGAGGCGGGGGACGCGAAGTGCAGGACGAGATCGGCGGGCCGCTTCACCTCGAACGGCTCGGTGACATCGGCATGCTGAAGGGTGAAGCCGGGCCGGTCCATCAGGTGGGCCACGTTGTCCGGGGTTCCGGTGCAGAAATCGTCCACACAGGTCACGGCCGTGCCCTGGTCGACAAGCGCCGCGCACAGATGCGAACCGACGAATCCGGCTCCCCCGGTGACCACGGCGTGCGACCAGGTACGGACGGGGACGACGGAGTCGGATCGCTCCATGACCCCTCCCTTCCTTCGCGTTGGGCCCCACTCCAGTACCCGCGACGAAAGGAAGCAATCAGGGCACATCGCCCGTCCCTCCCCCTACCGGGTCAGCCGATGGGCGAAAGGTCTTCGTCGTGCGGCACCGGCGCGGCAGCCCGTTCCGCGGCGGCGGGCTCGACGGGAACGACGGTGGCGGGCGCGCGGCGGGAAGCGGTGCGGCGGGCGTGCACCAGCGTGCCCGCGCCGATGACCGCCGCGATGATCAGCCCACCGGTCACCAGGGCGCCGCGCGGCCCCGCCCACTCCATGAGCAGGCCCAGCAGGGGCGGACCGGCCAGGCCCCAGCCGGTCTCCGCGGTGCGCCACACGCCGAGCACCCGGCCGCGCATCCCGGGCGGCGGGTCGGTCTGGAGCACCGTGGTGCCGGCCGTGTCGGAGACCGACTCGGCCACCGCCATCGGGGCCACCAGCACCAGCAGCGTGATCAGCCCCGGCGACAGCCCGGCCAGCGCCTGGAGCAGCGCCCCGGCGGCGGCGAGCGCGCCCACCATCCGCACCGACGGCCGCTGCATCCGCCCCGCGAGGACCGCGCCCGCGATCCCGCCCACGGCCAGGACGGTGGCCACGGTCCCGAAGTCCTCGGAACTCCCGGCCAGCGGGCCGGTGACCAGGACCGCCAGGGTCAGTCCGTAGTTCCGGCCGAAGACGGCGCTCACCGCCGTGATCACGGTGAGGGCGACCAGACGTGGCCGCTTCACGAAGAAGCCCAGCCCGTCGCGGGCGCCGGCACCGGAGAACCGGTCCCGGCGCGCGGTGGGCGGGGCCGCGGCGGTGGCCGCGCCCGGGTGGGGGCGCAGGAAGGGGATGACGGCCGCGACACACAGGAACGTCAGCCCGTTGGCGGCGTAGGCGGCCGCGGTACCGAGCGTGCCCACCGCGACACCCGCGCAGGCCACGCCGATGAGCCGGCCGGCGCTGCTGACGACGGAGCCCAGGGCGATCGCCGAGGGGACGTCGTCGGGCGGCACCAGATCGTTGCCGAGCAGCGCGCAGGCGGGCGCGTCCACGGTGGCGACGAGACCGGTCACCGCGGCGAGCACCATCAGCGAGACCACGTTGAGCAGGTCGAACGCGACCAGGGCGGCCGTGACGAAGGCGACGAGGCCCAGCACCGCCTGGCTGACGGCCGCCGTGAGCTTGCGCGGCCACGCGTCCACCGCCGCTCCGCCGAGCAGCCCCATGAGCAGCCCGGGGGCGGCCTGCACGGAGAGGGAGAGCCCGGTGGTGGCGGCGGAGCCGGTGATGTGCAGCACCAGCAGGTTCTGCACGGTCAACTGCATCCAGGTGCCGACGTTGGACACCAGGTTCGCCGCCGACCACCACCGCATGGCCCCGTGGCGCAGACTGCGCCACGGGGTGCGGGTGCCGCGCTCCGGGGAGCGGGGCCTGGGTATGAAAGGCGGCGGGGAGGTGGTCATGGCGAGGTCGGGCCGGTTTCCGGGTACGGGGCAGAAGGGGAGAGGGCCCGTATCCGGGGCCCGGCTGACACGGGTTGCCGTACGTCAGCGACGACCCATGCTCACAGACGGCTCCCCAGGACGCGGAATCCGCCCGGGGTGGCCTTCCTCACAAACCGGCATATGACCTGCTCAGAGCGGCGGTAAGGGGCGGTAAGGGACGCTTCCCGGCCCGGCGCACCTCAAGTGGCGCAGATCGCCTACGCGGCCCTCGCGCGCCGCACCCCGTAGGCCGCGGCGCCCAGGGCCAGCACCGCCGCGCCGGAGACCACCGAGGAGACGGGCAGCGCGAAGGCCAGCAGCAGACAGCCGGCCAGGCCCAGCCCCGGCACGAGCCGCGGTGGGCGGCCCTCGGCCGGGGTGAGGGTCCAGGCGGAGGCGTTGGCGACGGCGTAGTAGGCCAGCACCCCGAACGAGGAGAACCCGATCGCGCCGCGCAGATCCGCCGTCGCCGCCAGGACCGCCACCACCGCGCCCACGGCCAGTTCGGCGCGGTGCGGCACCGCGAACCGGGGGTGCACCGCGGCCAGCGCGGGCGGAAGGTGCCGGTCGCGGGCCATGGCCAGGGTGGTCCGGGAGACGCCCAGGATCAGCGCGAGCAGCGACCCCAGCGCGGCCACCGCGGCGCCCGCCCGCACCACCGGCGCCAGCCCCGGGAGCCCGGCGGCGCGCACGGCGTCGGCCAGCGGGGCGCCAGCCGCGCCCAGCCCGCCGCTGCCCAGCACGGTCAGCACGGCGACCGCGACCGCCGCGTAGACGGCCAGGGTGATGCCGAGCGCGAGGGGGATGGCGCGGGGGATGGTCCGCGCCGGGTCGCGGACCTCCTCGCCGAGGGTGGCGATACGGGCGTAGCCGGCGAAGGCGAAGAACAGCAGACCGCCCGCGCGCAGCACCCCGCCGAAGGTGGCGTCGCCGCCGATCTCCAGCCGTGCGGCGTCCGCCTCCCCGGAGGTGAGGAGGGCGACGACCACGGCGGCCAGGACCGCGAGCACGACGGCCACGATCGCCCGGGTCAGCCAGGCGGCCTTGTGCACGCCCACATAGTTGACGGCCGTCAGCGCCACCACGGCCGCCACCGCGACCGCGTGCGCCTGGGCGGGCCAGACATAGGAGCCGACGGTCAGGGCCATCGCCGCGCAGGAGGCGGTCTTGCCGACCACGAACCCCCAGCCGGCCAGATACCCCCAGAAGTCGCCCAGCCGCTCACGGCCGTAGACATAGGTGCCGCCGGACCGCGGATAGCGGGCGGCCAGCCGCGCGGAGGAGGTGGCGTTGCAGTACGCCACCACTCCGGCGGCCACCAGGCCGAGCAGCAGCCCCGTCCCCGCCTCCCGCGCCGCGGGCCCCAGCGCCCCGAAGATGCCCGCGCCGATCATCGACCCCAGGCCGACCACGACCGCGTCGAAGACCCCGAGGCGCCGCCGCAACTCCCCCGGCCCGGCAGGGGTGTTCGCCGTGTCCGCCGTGTCCCCCATCGCTCAGCCCCGGTCCGGGTACGAGGCGGCGACGGATACGAGGGCGCGCGGCAGCGGAAGCTGCCGGCAGACGGCGTAGCGCATGTGCTCCAGTATGGTGCGCGGATTCGACCACCGGCCGAGCGGGGTCCGCCGCTCGGCCGCCGCTCTACGATGGGGGCATGCCGGTCAGCGAACCCTCCTCAACTGCGACCCGGTCGCATACGCATCCCAGCGGCGCGGCGCAGTTCGCCACGGCCGCCAATGTCTTCTCGCTGCTGTCCGACCCGACCCGGCTGCATCTGGTGTGGTCCCTCGCCCGGGGCGAGGCCGATGTCAACACCCTCACCGAGGCCAGCGGCGCGGCCCGCCCGGCGGTCAGCCAGCATCTGGCCAAGCTCCGGCTGGCCGGGCTGGTCCAGGTGCGCAAGGAGGGCCGCCGCTCGGTGTATTCCCTTCACGACGGCCATCTGCGCCGGCTGGTCACCGAGGCCGTCAACCACGCGGACCACATGGTCACCGGGGCCCCGCCGCACGACTGAACCCCAGTCCGCCTCCAGGTGGCGCTCACACGGCGTGGTGGGCCAGCAGGCGATGCGGGTCCTCCGCGCCCGGCCCGGGGGCCGGATCGGTGTGCACCAGGGCGGCGGTCAGCCGGGGCACCGCGTGAAGGAGGGCGTGTTCGGCCCCGACCGCCACATCGTGCGCCGCCCGCAGTTCCAGGCCGCCGTCCACCTCGACCGTGACCTCGGCGCGCAGCCGGTGGCCGATCCAGCGCATCCGGAGCTCGGTCACCCCGAGCACTCCGGGGACCTCGCGCAGGGCCGCCTCGCCCGCGTCGATCACCGCCGGGTCGACGGAGTCCATCAGCCGCCGGAACACCTCGCGGGCGGCGTCCTTGAGGACGAGCAGGATGGCCGCGGTGATGGCCAGGCCGACGATCGGGTCCGCGAGTTGCAGGCCGAGCGCCGCGCCGCCGGCGCCCAGCAGCACGGCCAGGGAGGTGAAGCCGTCGGTGCGGGCGTGCAGTCCGTCGGCGACCAGGGCCGCGGAGCCGATCCGGCGCCCGACCCGGATCCGGTGGCGGGCCACCCATTCGTTGCCGATGAAGCCGAGGACCGCCGCGACCGCGACGACGCCCGGATGGGACATGGCGCGCGGGTGCAGCAGCCGCTCCACGGCCTCGTACGCGGCCAGGGCCGCCGAGGCGGCGATGGTCAGGACGATGACGATCCCGGCCAGGTCCTCGGCCCGGCCGTAGCCGTAGGTGAACCGGCGGTTCGCCGCGCGGCGCTCCAGGACGAACGCCACGCCGAGCGGCAGCGCGGTCAGCGCGTCGGCGGCGTTGTGGACGGTGTCGCCCAGCAGCGCCACCGAGCCGGACAGCACGACGACCGCGGCCTGGAGGACCGCGGTGGCGCCGAGGACGGCGAGGGACAGCCACAGGGCACGCATGCCCTCGGCCGAGGACTCCAGCGCGGAGTCGACCTTCTGCGCCGACTCGTGGGAGTGCGGTTTCAGCAGATGCGCGAGCTGGTGCCGGCGGTGGTGGTGCCGGTGTCCGTGGTGATGGGACTCCATGCCACCATTATGTGCATACACGCGCACGCATGCACTCGTTGGGCAGGGGAAGACTCCACCGGACCGCGAAAGGCTCTCTCTCCGGGCACGCGAAAGACCTCTCCGTGCCGCGGAAGGCTTCGGCGCCGACCGGTCTTGCCAATGTTTTGGCAAGCATTGACAAGGTTGCGCAACGGTGAAGACCATGCCACATGCCGTTCATCCACCCCACCCCGTCACACCGGTAACGGGCTGCCATGGCCCCCACCCTGACCGATGTCGCCAAGGGCGCGAACGTCGCGCTGTCCACGGCGTCCCGGGCGTTCAGCGACCCCGGCCGGCTCGGCCCCCAGACCCTGCGCAAGGTGCTGACCGTCGCGCAGGAGCTGGGGTACGAACCACCCGTGGCGCGCACCGCCGAGACCGCCACCGGAGCCCGCGCCGAGACCGCCACCGTCGCGCTCGTCGTCCCCGATATCGCCAACCCCGTCTTCGGAGCCTTCGTCAAGGCCGCACAGGGCGAGTGCCGGCACCACAGGCAGACCGTCGTCCTCGCCGACACCGACCTCGACCCCGACCGTGAGCGCGAGGTCCTCGCACATCTGCGGGAGCGGGCGGACGGCCTGGTCGTGTGCTCCCCACGGCTGGACGCGGACGATGTGCTCGACATCTGCGGCCGCACCCCCACCGTGCTGGTCAACCGCGAAACGTCCGGCACCGACTGCGTACTCGCCGACGCCGCCCACGGGATGCGCCAGGCCGTGGAGTACCTCGCCGCACTCGGACACCGGCGGATCGCCTACGTCCAGGGCATGCGCCGCTCCTGGTCCAACGCCCACCGCGTCGACCTCATCCGCGCCGAGACCGAACGCGCCGGCCTTGAGCTGGAGTTGCTCGGCTGGCAGTCCGAGACGGTGGCGGGCGGCACCGCCGCCGCCGCGAGCGTCATGGCCTCCGGCGCCTCCGCCGTCATCGCCCACAACGACCTGATGGCGTTCGGCGTGCTGACCGGCGCCCGGGCGCTGGGGCTGACCGTGCCCGGGGATCTCAGCGTCATCGGGTTCGACGACATCCCCTTCGCCGAGGTGTCCCAGCCGTCCCTGACCAGCGTCGCCGTGCCCATGGCCCGCGCCGGGGCGCTCAGCCTCCAGATGCTGGGTCAGGTCCTCGCGGGCGAACGGCAGATCCCGCGTACGCACCGGCTGCCCACACAGCTCATCGTGCGCGACTCCACCGGCCCCGCCACGACCACCTCATCCGGTACGCCCGCCGCCCCCGCCACCAAGGACGCCTCATGACCGCCGACCCCCTGACCGTGGTGGTCGCCGACCCCAATCTCGCCCCGCTGCGCACCGAGTTCGAGGCCGCCCTCCCCCACGGCACGGTCGTCCACTGGCCCGACCCCCGGCACACCGAGGCGGTCGAAGCCGCCCTGGCGGACGCGGACGTCCTCGTCTCGGGCCGGTGCACCGCCACCATGGCCGCGGCCGCCACCCGGCTCCGGCTGGTCCACGCCGCCGGAGCCGGAACGGACAACATCGACACCGCCGCACTGGCGCCGGGCACCCAGGTGGCCAACACCTTCCACCACGAGAACGCCATCGCCGAATACACCGTGTCCACCACGATCCTGATGCGCCGTGGCTTTCTGCGCCAGCACACCGCACTGCGCCGGGAAGCACACTGGGACTCCCCCGCCCATGACCCACGGGCACCCTGGGCGGAGGACCTGACCGCCGCCACCGTCGGGTTCATCGGCTTCGGACACATCGGGGCCCGCTGCTGGCGGCTGTTCCAGGCGTTCGGCGCGCGGGGCATCGCCGTCACCCGGCGCGGGGACGTGGACGCGGCCGCCCACGGACTGCTGTGGGCCGGGACCGTCAAGGACCTCCACGCCCTGCTGGAGAGCTGCGAGGCCGTAGTGGTGTCCGTGCCGCTCACCGAGGACACCACCGGGCTGATCGGCACGGCCGAGCTGTCCCGGATGCGCCCGGACGCGGTCCTGGTCAACGTCGGCCGTGGACCCGTCGTGGACGAGGACGCGCTGTACGAGGCGCTGAGCCAGCGCACCATCGGCGGCGCCGCGATCGACGTCTGGTACCGGTACCCGGCCGACGGCGGCCACACCGCCGCCCCCGGCAAGCACCCCTTCGACACGCTGGACAACGTGCTGATGACCCCACACTCCTCCGGCCTCACCCGCCAGACCTTCGTCCACCGCACCGCCGACATCACCGCCAACATCCGCCGGCTCGCCACCGGCGAACCGCTCCACAACGTGGTGGCGGTGGCCCCGTGACGACCACCGACACCATCACCGACGTCGACGTCCTCGTCACCAGCCCGGGGCGCAACTTCGTCCTCCTCAAAATCACCACCGCGGACGGGGTCACCGGCTGGGGCGACGCCACCCTCAACGGCCGCGAACTCGCCGTCGCCTCCTACCTCCGTGACCACCTCGCACCCGTCCTCATCGGCCGCGACCCGGCCCGCGTCGAGGACACCTGGCAGTACCTCTACCGCGGCGCCTACTGGCGGCGCGGACCGGTGACCATGACCGCCATCGGCGCGGTGGACACCGCGCTGTGGGACATCAAGGGCAAGACCACCGGACAGCCCGTCTACCAGCTGCTGGGCGGCGCGGTCCGCGACCGCGTCCTCGCCTACACCCACGCCACCGGCTGGGACCTCCCCCAGCTGCTGGAGTCCATCGAGATACGGCGGGACCGCGGCTTCCGCGCCGTACGGGCCCAAAGCGGCGTCCCCGGACTGGAGTTGGTCTACGGCGTGAGCAGGAGCGGCACCGGATACGAACCGGCCGGCCGGGGCGCCGCCCCCGTCGAGGAGACCTGGGACACCGACGCCTACCTCCGCCACATCCCCCGCGTCCTCACGCGCATCCGCGAACACGTGGGCCCCGAGCTGAAACTGCTCCACGACACCCACCACCGGCTCACCCCCGGCGAGGCCGCCCGGCTCGGCCGCGCCCTGGAACCGGCGGACCTCTTCTGGCTGGAGGACGTCACCCCCGCCGAGAACCAGGAGGTGCTGCGGCACATCCGCCGCCACACCACCGTCCCGCTGGCCATCGGCGAGGTGTTCAACACCGTCTGGGAGTGCCAGACACTGATCACCGAGCAGCTGATCGACTTCATCCGCACCTGTGTGAGCCACGCGGGCGGGATCAGCCATCTGCGGCGCATCGCCACCCTCGCCGACCTCTGGCAGGTGCGGCTCGGACCGCACGGCCCCTCGGACATCTCCCCCGTCGCCCTCGGCGCCTCACTCCACCTCGGCCTGGCCACCCCCAACTTCGCCATCCAGGAGTACATGGGCTACGAACCCCTGGTCCACGAGGTGTTCCGGCACGCCTGGTCCTACGCCGACGGCCACCTCCACCCCGGCGACGCACCCGGCATCGGCGTCGAGATCGACGAGGAACTCGCCGCCCGCCACCCCTACGAACCCGCCTATCTGCCGGTCGCGCGACGGCTCGACGGCTCGATGACGGACTGGTGACACCGATGCCCCAGCCCCTCCCCCGCCTCCGCCGCGCCACCACCCCCGCGGCCGCCCTCACCCTCCCCCGTCCACCCGCCGAAACCGGCATCGTCCACCTGGGCCTCGGCAACTTCCACCGCGCCCACCAGGCCGTCCACACCGCCGCCGCCCTGCGCCACACCGAGGGCCCCTGGGGCATCCTCGGCGTGGCCAGCCACTCCGCCACCGTGGCACGCGCGATGCGCGACCAGGAGATGGCCTACGCCGTCGTGGAGATCTCCCCCGACGACACCCGCGTCACCGTCCCCGCCGTACACACCGGTGCCCTGGTGGCCACCGAGCAGCCCGGCGAACTCCTCGACGCCCTCGCGGCCCCCGCCACGGCCGTCATCACCCTGACCGTCACCGAACACGGCTACACCTTCTCCCCGCGCACCGGCGGCCTCGACCTCGACGCCCCCGCCGTCCGGGCCGACCTGCGCGGCGCCACGCCACCACGGACCACCATCGGCCGCATCGTCCGCGGCCTCCAGCGCCGCATACGGACCCACGCCCGGCCCGTCACCGTGCTCAGCTGCGACAACCTCGTCGGCAACGGCACCCAGACCAGACGGCTCGTCCACGAGTTCACCCAGGCCCTCCCCGCTGCCGAACGCGACGACCTCACACCCTGGCTGGAATCCGCCGTGACCTTCCCCAACTCCATGGTCGACCGGATCGTCCCCGCCACCACCGACACCTACCGCCACGCCGTCGCCACCCACCTCGGCGTAAACGACACCGTCCCGGTACCCGCCGAACCCTTCAGCATGTGGGTCATGGAGGACCGCTTCGCCGCCGGACGCCCGCACTGGGAAACCGGCGGGGCGCTCTTCACCGACGACGTCGAACCCTACGAACTGCTGAAGCTGCGCCTGCTCAACGGCACCCACTCCCTCATCGCCTACCTCGGCGCGCTGGACGGACGGGAGACCATACCGGACGCCACCGCCCGGCCGTTCATCGCCGAAGCCGCCCGCGCGGTGCTCCACGACGACTATCTGCCGACCCTCACCGTGCCCACCGACATCGACCCCGACCACTACATCGGACAGCTCTTCGACCGCTGGGCCAACACCGCCCTGGGCCACCGCACCCGGCAGGTCGGCTCCGACGGCTCGGTCAAACTGCGCCAACGAGTCCCCGAACCCGCCCTGTTCCACCTGCGGGCCGGACGCATGCCCCACCATCTCGCGCTCACCGTCGCCGCGTATCTGTGCTGCGTGGCACCGCGCCCCGGCTTCTCCCCCGGCCCCCACGCCACCGCGATGGCGGACCCCGCCCGGGAGACGCTCGCCACCATCGCCGGGCGGAGCGCCACCGCCTCCGGGCCGCCCTTCGTCGAGGCCATCCTCGACAGCGGGCTGCTCGGCGAGGGGCTGAGAGACCACCCGGACTTCGCCGCCCGGGTCTCCGAGCTGATCGACCTCATCGTCCGCCACGGCCCCGCCGCCGCGGCAGCCGACGCCGCCGGGACCCTACGGACCCCCGCCCACCCCTGAACCCCGTCCCCTGTCTCCCCACTTCCCCGGTTGTCTCCCCACTTCCCCACTTCCCCCGTCCCCTTTCGACTGCCCTCCCTCCCCCTTCACCGCTCCGCTGCGTCGATCCGTTCAAGGAGGCATGGATCATGGACAGCAACCCCACCCCCGCCACGGCGCGTCCCCCGTCGCCGGCCACCTCCCCCGACCCTTCCACCCCCGCCCAACCACCCGCCGACCCCCGCGCGGTACGCCGCGCCGCCCTGGCCGGTCTCATCGGCACCGCGCTCGAGCAGTACGACTTCGTCATCTACGGCACCGCATCGGCGCTGATCTTCAGCGATCTGTTCTTCCCCAACGCCTCACCGTCCGTGGGCATCCTGGCCAGCTTCAGCACCTACGCCGTGGGCTTCGCCGCCCGCCCGCTCGGCGGGCTCTTCTTCTCCCGCTTCGGCGACCGCCTCGGCCGCAAGTGGGTGCTGGTGGCGACCCTGCTCCTGATGGGCGGCTCCACCCTCGCCATCGGACTGCTGCCCACCTACAACGAGGTCGGGCTGCTCGCCCCGATCCTGCTGCTCATCTGCCGTATGGGACAGGGCTTCGGGGCCGGGGCCGAACAGTCCGGCGGCGCCACCCTGCTCACCGAGACGGCCGCCCCCGGGCGCCGCGGCAGACTGTCCTCCCTCGTCATGACCGGCGCCGCGCTGGGCACCGCCCTGGGCGCGGTGGCCTGGATCCTCGCCCAACGGCTGCCCGACGACGCCCTGATGAGCTGGGGCTGGCGGCTGATCTTCGGCAGCAGCCTCATGGTGACCGTGATCGCCCTGGTGCTGCGCCGCAAGCTCAACGAGAGCCCGGTCTTCACCGAGCTCAAGGAGCAGCGGGAACGGCCCGCCTCACCGGTGAAGGAGGTCTTCCAGCACGGCCGGAAGCCCATGCTGCTGGCGCTGTTCATGAACTTCGGCGTCAGCACCCAGTCCTATACGTACCAGGTCTTCATGGCCTCCTACCTGGTGTCCAGCGTCGGCGTCGACAAGGACTTCGTCCCCCAGGTGCTGCTGATCGGGGCCCTGTGCGGCGGTCTCGCGGCCATCTGCTTCGGCACGCTCTCCGACCGCCTCGGGCGGCGCCCGGTCTACTCCACCATCGTCGCCGCGCTGGTGCTGCTGCCGGCCCCGACCTTCATCGCGCTGAACACCGGCTCACACGTGGCGATCACCGTGGCCATCGTCATCGGCTTCATCCTGGCCTGCCACGGCTCGGTCGGCGTCCAGATGAGCTACTTCCCCGAACTGTTCGGCAAGCGCTACCGCTACGCGGGCGTCACGCTGGGCCGGGAGTTCTCCTCGCTGATCGGCGGCGGGGTCGCGCCACTGATCTGTAGCGCGCTCCTCACCGCGTTCTCCGGCTCCTGGATACCGGTCGCCGTCTATATGTCGCTGGTCACGGCGGTCAGCCTGATCGCCACCCGGCTGTCCCCTGAGACCCTCGACCGCGATTTGAACACCGCGGCCGACAGCACCGAGCCGGTGAGGCGCTAGCGCGATCCGCAGGGCAGCAGCGCCGACTCCCGGGCGTTCTTGATCGCACGGGCCGGTCGGCGCTGCTGCCGCGCGCTCATACGGGCCACCCTGCCTGTGCCGCTTGGCACACTATTTCAATCATCGACAGAGGAGTTGTCGGCGCCGGCGGGCGTCCGGCTACGGAGCGTCGCCGAGGCGAAGATCACCGTCGATGGGCGGCAGAAAGAAACCGGCCACCTCCGCGTCCGTAACCTCGGCGAGAGCCGCCGGGGTCCAGCGCGGGCGGCGGTCCTTGTCGATCACCTGGGCGCGGATGCCCTCGATGAGGTCCGGGCGCGACAGGGACGCGCAGGAGACGCGGTACTCCTGCTCCATGACGCGCTCCAGCGAGCCGAGCGCCCGGGCCCCGCGGACGGCGGCCAGCGTGACCTTCAGCGCGGTGGGGGACTTGGCGAGGAGGGTCTCGGCGGTCTCCTTGGCGGCCGGTTCCCCGACGGCCATCAGCCGGTCCACGATCTCCTCGACGGTCTCCGCCGCATAGCAGTGGTCGATCCACTCCCGCCGGTCGTCCAGGGTCCCGGCCGGGGCCTCGACGGCGTACCGCGGCAGGACGTCCGCCACCGGCTCCGCGGCCAGGTCCCGGGTCAGCGCGGGCAGCCGCTCGGAGGGAACGACATGGTCGGCCAGTCCGCAGCGCAGGGCGTCGGCTGCGCCCACCGACGCTCCCGTGAGCGCCAAGTGCGTACCCAGTTCGCCCGGTGCACGGGCCAGCAGATGGGTGCCGCCGACGTCCGGTACGAAGCCGATCGTGGTCTCGGGCATGGCCACCCGGGAGCGCTCGGTGACGATCCGCACACCGCCGTGGGCCGAGACCCCGACGCCGCCGCCCATCACGATGCCGTCCATCAGGGCCACATACGTCTTGGGGTAGCGGGCGATCCGGACGTTGAGCCTGTACTCGTCGCGCCAGAACGCCCGCGAGGCCGCGCCGCCGCCCGAGGTCACGTCCTGGTGGATCAGGCGGATGTCGCCGCCCGCGCACAGCCCGCGCTCCCCCGCCCCGTCGATCACCACGGTCTCGACGGCCGGATCCCGCTCCCAGGCGGTGAGGGCCTCGGCGATCCGGGTCACCATCGGATGGGTGAGGGAGTTGAGGGCGCGGGGCCGGTTGAGGGTGAGATGTCCGGCGCGGCCCTCGACGCGCGTCAGCACGGCGTCGTCGTCGGTCACGCGATCGGTCACGGAGTCGGTCACGAGGTGTTCGTTCCTTCCGGCGTCTGGTGCGTTCGCGGATCAACGGCGATCCGTCACCGCCGATCCTCTCAACGGGCCCTCGGCCCGCCACAGCCGCGCCCTCCGCTCGGCCGGGCGGCCGGGGCGACTAAGCAGGTCGGAGGAAGTCCGCTACGGTTCGGGCAGCGCCCCGAAGAGGCGCGGGGCCGTGTCGATGTGCGGCTCCGCCGCGCGGGCGCGACCAGCCACGACGGCACCGCGGCCGGCCGACGACCCATCGCGACACTTCCAGCGGAGCGCTTAGGCGGACGGGCGGCACAAAACCCTCTGGACACCCGCCGCCGCGCCCGGGAGGGTTGGCGCAGCCCACCCCTGACCCCACGAGGACCCGTCTGATGAGTGCTCATCCGCTGCCCACCAGCACCCCCGCCGCCGAGGGCGTGGACGCGCGGGGCGTCCACGCCTTCCTCGACGCCGTCGAGGGCGCGCCGGACATCGAGCCGCACAGTCTGATGATCCTGCGCCACGGCCGGCTGATCGCCTCCGGCTGGTGGGCGCCGTACACCGCCGAGCGGCCGCATCTGCTCTACTCCCTCAGCAAGAGCTTCACGTCCACGGCGGCGGGGCTGGCCGTCGCCGAGGGGCTGCTGGACCTCGACGCCCCCGTGATCTCGTACTTCCCCGAGTTCGAGGCGGAGATCACCGACCCGGGCAGCCGCGCCATGCTGGTACGCCATGTCGCGTCCATGGCCAGCGGACATCTCGAGGAGACGCTGGAGCGGGCGTTCGGCCTGGACCCGGAGGAGCCCGTGCGCGGCTTCCTGCGGCTGCCGCCGGATCGCGCGCCGGGCACCGTCTTCGCGTACAACCAGCCCGCCACGTACACGCTCGCCGCGATCGTCCAGCGGGTGACCGGGCAGTCGCTGACGGAGTATCTGCGGCCGCGGCTGTTCGATCCGCTGGGCATCGGCGAGACGGCCTGGCTCCAGATGCCGGCCGGGCGCGACCTCGGCTTCAGCGGGCTGTTCGCGGCCACCGACGCGATCGCCCGGCTGGGGCTGCTGTATCTGCGGGGCGGTGAGTGGGAGGGCGAGCGGCTGCTTCCGGCCTCCTGGGTCGAGGACGCGACCCGGCCGTGGATCCCGACCGAGGAGCCCATGGCAGACGGCTCGGGGCCGGACTGGCGGCGGGGATACGGGCTCCAGTTCTGGATGTCCCGCTACGGGTACCGGGGCGACGGGGCGTACGGGCAGTTCTGCCTGGTGCTGCCCGAGCACGATGTGGTGATCGCGACAACGGCGGACACCGAGCGGATGCAGGCCGTCCTGGACGCGGTCTGGGAGCATCTGGTGCCCGCGTTCGGCGACGCGCCGCTCACCGGGCGCGCGGACGAGGACGCCGCGCTGGAGCGGCGGCTGTCCCGGCTCGCCCTGCCGCCGCCGGCGGCGAAGCCCGCGCCGCTCTCGGACCCCGGCGCCTGGTCGGGCGCGGAGTTCGCCCCCGAAGGCGGCGTCTGCGCGGTCCAGCCGACCCTGACGGGGGTCACCGTGGCCGAGGACGGCTCCGGTGGCTGGGCCGTCTCGCTGGCCGAGCGGGGGTCCCGGCTGGACCTGGGGTTCGACGGCGCGGGGTGGCGGGTGCACACCGGGCCGGAGGCGCCCGTTCCCACGGCGGTGAGCGGGGGCTGGACGGACCCGGACACGCTGACCGTGGACATCGCGTTCCTGGAGACCCCGCATCACCTGCTGGTCACCTGCTCCCTCGCGGACCGCGTGTTCACCGCGCGGTGGCGCACGACGCCGCTGCACCGCGGACCGCTGCACGCCATGCGCGCGCCGGGGCCGCGTTGATGCGTTCCGCAGGTCTGACCAAGGTGTGGCTCGGGTCCGGGGGTACCCCCTGGGCGGCGCGCGGCAGGTCGGCCGGGAGAGACCCGGCACCGCCGTGATCGTGGATCTCTCACGGGTCCGGGAGATCACGGCGGAGGGTGTGCGGGGGCTGCTGCGCTGTGCGCGGACCCTGGCCGCGGCCGACCGAGCGGCTCCGGGGCGACCGTCTCTTGGGAGTCCTCCCGGCGGGTACCCGTCTCAGTCCTGACAGCGCTGTTCGGGGCCCGGCGTCGGGAGGACGACCATGGCTGTACCGGCCGCGACCCGCTCCGGCGGCATCCACGCGCCGCCGTGGCTCGGGATCTACCTCAACGACCATCTGGTGGCCGCCACGGCCGCGGTCGGGCTGGCCCGCCGGATGAATCGCAGACACCGGCGCTCGGCCTACGGCGGCGAGCTGGCGAGGCTCACCGCGGAGCTCGTCCAGGACCGCAGGTCGCTGCTGTGGTGCATGGCCTCGCTCGACGTCCCCGTCCGCCGCGGCAAGCTCCGGGCGTCGCGGGCGGCCGAGCGCACGGCGCGGCTGACGCCGGGCAGCCGGCCGCGGCGGCGTACCGGGGTGAACACGCTGGTGGGGCTGGAGGCGCTGCGGATGGGTGTGGAGGGCAAGGCGCTGCTGTGGCGCTCGCTGCTCGCGGTGGCCGTCCATGACACCCGGCTGCGGACGGACCGCCTCGCGGAGCTGCTGGAGCGGGCCGGGCAGCAGCTCACCACCCTGGACTCGCTGCACTCCCGGGCCGCCTCGGCGTTGATCTCGGCCGAGGGCCCGGTGTAGGCGGCGGCTGGTTCGCCCGCGCCACCCGCTCCATGGTTCGCCCGCGCCACCGCTTCATGGTTCGCCTGCCCCACCCGCTCCATGGTTCGCCCGCTTCAGCCGGGTGCCGGTGGGCACTCGGCAACGATGACCGAACTTCCCGGCGCACCCGAGTCGTACTGGATGGACACCGCCCCGCCCGGCACCCCTCACCCGGCCCTGACCGAGGACCTGGAGGTCGACGTCGCCGTGATCGGCGCCGGGGTCGCGGGGCTGAGCACCGCGTGGGAGCTGACCCGCGCGGGGCACCGGGTGGCGGTGCTGGAGGCGGACCGGATCGCGGCGGGCGTCACCGGCCACACCACCGCCAAGCTCACGGCGCTGCATTCGCTCATCTACGACCGGCTGCGGCGCACCCGCGGGCCGGAGGGCGCGCGGATGTACGCGCGGTCGCAGTCCGAGGCCGTCGAGCGGGCGGCGGCGATCGCGGCCGAGCTCGGCGTCGACTGCGATCTGGAGCGCGTCCCGGCCTTCACCTACACCGAGGACCCGGCGCGCGCGGACACCATGCGCGCCGAGGCGGAGGCCGCGCGCGAGGCGGGGCTGCCCGCCTCGTATGTGACCGAGACCGGGCTGCCCTTCCCGGTCGCGGGCGCGGTCCGGGTCGAGGACGGGGCGCAGTTCCATCCGCGCGCCTACCTCCTCGGGCTCGCCGGGGACCTGCGCGCCCGCGGCGGGCGGATCCATGAGCACAGCCGCGCCACCGGCCTGGAGGAGGGCACCCCCTGCCGGGTCACCACGGAGGGCGGGGCGGTGGTGACGGCCGGGAACGTGGTGATCGCCACCCACTACCCGGTGTTCGACCGGGCGCTGCTGTTCGCCCGGCTCTCGCCGCACCGCGAACTCGTCGTGGCCGGGCCCCTGCCTGCCGACCGGGATCCGCGGGGCGCGTACATCACCCCGGACCAGCGGACCCGGTCGGTGCGCACCGCGCCGTACGGCGACGGGCAGCGGCTGCTGATCGTGACCGGTGAGAGCTTCACCCCCGGCACCGGGGACACCTCCGAGCGCTTCGAACGGCTCGCGGACTGGACCCGGGAGCGCTTCCCCGGCGTGGGGATCACCCACCGCTGGGCCGCCCAGGACAACGACCCGACCGACACCGTGCCGCTGGTCGGCCCCTTCCACCCCGGCGCGCGCCACACCTATGTGGCGACGGGCTTCGCGGGCTGGGGACTGAGCGGCGGCATCATGGCGGGCCGGCTGCTCACCGCGCTCATCGGCGGTGACCGGCCGGAGTGGGCCGGGCTGTACGACCCCCGGCGGCTGGGCACCGCGCTGCGCGAGGCCCCGGCGCTGCTCGGCCACCAGTTCCACGTCGGGAAGCATTTCGTCGGCGACCGGCTGAGCACCGCGGGGGCCGGTTCGGCCGACCGGATCGCCCCGGGCACCGGGGCCGTGGTCCGCCTGGACGGGCGTCGCCGCGCCGTCTACCGGGACGAGGACGGCACAGCCCACGCGGTCTCGGCCCGCTGCACCCATCTGGGCTGTCTGGTGGCGTTCAACGCCGCCGAGCGGGCCTGGGAGTGCCCCTGCCACGGCTCCCGCTTCGGCATCGACGGCCGGGTGCTCCAGGGCCCGGCCAACCAGCCCCTGGAGCGGCACGACATCTGACCCGCGGCGTCCGAATCCCCCGAGGCCGGGGCGGGCGCACCGGGCACCTGAGCCCGCCGCGCCGCCCACCGGTGAAGCGCGGCGCCGCCTGCCGGTGAAGCCGCCGCCGGATCAGCCCTCGGCACCCCGCGCCAGCTCGGAGAGGTCCATGGTCTGGTTCGCCGGCGGCGCCTTCACCGTGACCGGCTCGTTGAGGGCCGAGAAGGTGATGGTCATGTCGAGCGGGCCCTTGTCCCCCTCGCCGCGGACGCGGAACCGCTTGGTGTGGCCGTCCTGGTCGATCCACATGTCCATGGACAGCCGGTCGATCCCCATCCCCTCGTACGCCTTGAGGTTCTTCTCGCGGCGCTCGCGGGTCGCCGCGTCCTCGTCCTTCAGGCTCGCGCGCATCTGGCCGAGGCCGATGGTGCCCCGGTAGTGCGTCGTGCGCACCCCGTCGACGGTCTCCTCGCCGACCCGCTTCACATCGTCGGCGCCCGAGAGGAAGGCCGACTCCTCGGCCGGGTTCTTGTCGGCCTGGCGGGAGAGGGAACCGCCGGCCAGCGCCCCGGCCGCCTTCTCGCCCAGCGCCCCGAGGTCCAGCTTGAGCCAGGTCTTGCCGTCCAGCCCGGCGGCGGCCTCCTTGCCCCCGTCGAGGTACATCGCCCCGTCGAGCATCCGGATCTCCACCGCCGCGTCCGCGCCCTGGCCGACCGCGCGCATCTTCATGCCGACGGCGAGCGGCTTGGTGCTCATCGCCGCCTCGCCCTCGATCCGTCCGTCCTCGGGGGTGCGGCCGCTCATCCGGTAGCGGAACGAGGTGAGCTTCTCGCTCTTCTCGGCGGCCGCGCGCACGGCCGCCGCCGGGGCCATCCGCACCTGCTCCGAGGACTTCTCCCCCGCCTTGCCCTCGGACTTCCCGTCCACACCGGACGATCCGCAGCCGACCGCGCCGCCGCAGAGCAGCACGGCGGTGAGCACGGCACCGGCCGCACGGGCGCCCCTGCCATGTCCCCCATGTACGACCATGGCCATAAACCCCACCCCTTGCAGAACTTCTGTTCGTTTCGCTGTGATCCGGGACAGTACCAGCAGAGAGCGACAGCCGGCCCCGGATCATCATGCGCGGGCCGCGCACCGTGTGCCGCCCACTCGGACCGTGGGCATACTTGAAGACGCGACCATTGGTTCACTCTCCGCCAGGGCGCCACGGTGGAGCCGGCACCTCGCCCACGGCGGAAGACCGGGGCAAGAGTGAGATGACGGCATGACGCGACCGGACACCCCACGGGACGAGTGGTCCGTCCGGTCGGGCGATCTCCTCGGCGAGGGGGCCACCGCCAAGGCCACGGTCGACGAGCACGGCATCGTCACCCAGTGGAACGAGGCGGCGTGCGGGCTGCTCGGCTACCGCCCCGCCGAGATCGTGGGCAGGCCCGCGGCCGAGCTGCTCCACGACTCCTCGCCCGCCCGCGCCGAGGTGTCGGCCGCGCTGCGCTCCCCCTCCCCGCCCGCCCGGCTGAACGGGCGGGTCACCCTGCTGCGCCGCGATGGTTCCACCGTGGAGCTGGGGCTGCTGGCGCACCGCCGCACCTCGTCCGCCGGGGCCCCCGAGTGGCTGATCGTCTCCGCCGTACCGCGCGCCGGGGACACCGCCCGGGACGAGGAGTTGATGCGGCGCTCCTTCCTCGAGGGGCCCTGCACGATGGCGGTCTACGACACCGGGCTGCGGCTGCGCCGGGCCAACCACGACCTGGAGCGCGTGCTGGGCCTGACGGAGGAGGAGATGCGGGGGCTGCGGATCCCGGAGATCCTGCCAGGATCCGAATCCGAGTCGGCCGAGCGGACGCTGCGGCGGGCGCTGGAGACGGGCGAGGAGCAGCGGCTGGAGCTGGCCACGCCGATGCCCGGCCACCCCCGCCCGCTCGCCTGGTCCGCCGTCGTCGCCCCGCTGCTGGACGACGAGGGCCGGACGGCGGCCGTGATGCTCTCCGCCCACGACACGACCGCTCAGCTGACCGCCCGGCAGCGGCTGACCCTGCTCAACGAGGCCAGCGTGCGGATCGGCAGCACCCTGGACATCGACCGGACCGCGCAGGAGCTGGCCGATGTGGCCGTCCCCGCGCTCGCCGACTTCGTGACGGTCGATCTGCTGCCCGCGGTGCACGACGGCGGCGAACCGCGCCCCGGCCCGCCGGGCGGCCATGTGCTGCTGCGCCGGGTCGCCTGCCGTTCGGTCCTCGCGGGCTGCCCGGAGGCCGTGCTGGAGCCGGGGCAGGTGGCGGCCTACCCCGAGTTCTCCCCCGCGGCCGAGTGTCTGAAGGCCGAACGGGGGACGCTGAACCGGGTCACCGACCCCGCCGTCGCCCGGTGGGCCGGCGAGGCCCCGGAGCGGGCCGCCATGATCCGCAGGTTCGGGCTCCATTCGACGATGGCCGTTCCGCTGCGGGCCCGCGGCACCACCCTCGGTGTGGCCACCTTCTCCCGGCACCGCCGCCCCGAGCCGTTCGAGCAGGACGATCTGCTGCTCGCCGAGGAGATGACGGCCAGGGCCGCCGTCTGCGTCGACAACGCCCGGCGGTACACCCACGAGCGGCACACCGCGCTGGCCCTTCAGCGCAGTCTGCTGCCGCGCACCCTGCCCCCGAGCGCCGCGGTGGAGGTCGCCTCCGGCTATCGGCCGGCCGACTCCCGGTCCGGGGTGGGCGGCGACTGGTTCGACGTCATCCGGCTGTCGGGCGCGCGGGTCGCCCTGGTGGTCGGCGATGTGGTGGGCCATGGCGTCCGGGCGTCGGCGGCGATGGGGCGGCTGCGGACGGCGGTGCGCACCCTCGCCGACGTCGATCTGGCCCCCGATGAGCTGCTCACCCATCTGGACGATCTGATCAACCATCTGTCCGACGAGACGGACCACGACAGCAGTGGCGCGGGCGCGGCCGGGGCCGTGGACTCGGCGGAGGCCGCAGGCGCGACCAACGCGCAGATCGGCGCCACCTGTCTGTACGCGGTCTACGACCCGGTCTCCCGCCGCTGCTCGCTGGCCCGCGCCGGGCATCCGCCGCCCGTGCTGGTGACGCCCGACGGCACCGCCACCCTTCTCGACCTGCCCAGTGGGCCGCCGCTGGGGCTGGGGAGCCTGCCGTTCGAGACGGTCGAGCTCGAACTGCCGGAGGGCAGCCTGCTGGCCCTCTACACCGACGGTCTGATCGGGTCCCGCGAAAGGGACGTCGACGGGGCGATCGACACCCTGCGCTCCACCCTCGCCCAGCCCGCCGCCTCCCTGGGCGGCCTCTGCGAGGCGGTGCTGGCCAAGCTGCTGCCGGGCCGTCCCACCGACGACATCGCCCTACTTCTGGCCCGCACGCGTGGGCTTGGCGCGGAGCGGGTGGCCACCTGGGAGCTGCCGGACGACCCGGCCGTGGTGGCCGGGGCCCGCCGGGAGGCCGCCGGGCGGCTGGCCGCGTGGGGGTTCGAGGAGTCCGCGTTCACCATGGAGGTGGTGGTCGGCGAGCTGGTCACCAACGCCATCCGGCACGCCACCCCGCCCATCAGGCTGCGGCTGATCCATGACCGCGCCCTGATCTGCGAGGTTTCCGACGGCAGCGCCACCGCACCGCATCCGCGCCGGGCCCGCGCCTTCGACGAGAGCGGCCGCGGACTGCTGCTGGTGGCCCAGCTCACCGAGAGCTGGGGCACCCGGCAGACCGCCACCGGCAAGACCATCTGGGCCGAACTGGCCGCCGTGCCCGCGCTCCAGGAGGCCACGGCCTGAAGGTCTGCTCGCATCGCCCTGGTCGCCTCTCCACGGCTTCACAACCGCAGCCCCCGCCGCGCCTCTTCACTACAATCGCGGAGCAACGAAGCCCCGCTCAGCAGAGGCTGAAGGCTGCCATCCATGCGTATCCAGCACCCACGCGACGCCAGTCCCCTGGCCGCGCTGAGCCCCACCGAATCGGCCCGTCTCATGGCGGTGATCCGCGAGGCGGCGCTGAGCCGGGGACGGCTTCCGCTGCCCGCCCGCCCGGTGATCGGCGCCTCCTGGGACCGGATGCTGCGCCTGGGGCTCGACCCCGATCACGGCCGCGCGCCACGGCCGCTGGGCCTGGACGAACTGGAGCGGCGGAGGCGGCAGTCCCGGCTGGCCGAGGTGCTGCCCACGCTGCGGGACGGGCTGCTGGAGGCGGCGGAGGCGGCCGCGCACCTCATGATCATCGCCGATGCGGAGGGCCGGATCCTGTGGATCGACGGCCATCGGGGGGTGCGTCGGCAGGCCGACGGCATCGCGCTGGTGGAGGGTTCGCACTGGGCCGAGGACGTCGCCGGTACCAGCGGAATCGGCACCGCGCTCGCCGTGAAGTCCCCCGTACGGGTGCATTCGGCGGAGCACTTCGTGAGCGCCTTCCACCCCTGGAGCTGCGCCGCCGCCCCGGTCCACGACCCGCGCGACGGACGGCTGCTGGGCGTCATCGACGTCAGCGGCCCCGCCGGGACCGCCCATCCGACGGTGCTCTCCCTGGTCACCGCGACCGCCCGGTGGGCCGAGGGCGAACTGCGCCTCACCCACAGCCGGGAGCTGGAGGGCCTGCGCGCGGTCGCCGCGCCGCTGCTGGCACGGATCCACGGCAAGGCCGTCGTGGTCGACCAGCACGGCTGGATCGCCGGGGTCACCGGGGTGACCCCGCGCGAGCACCGGCTGTCGCTGCCGAAGGCGCCGTACGACGGGCCGGTGTGGCTGCCCGCGCTCGGCGCGTGCGCGGTGGAGCCGCTGCCCGGCGGCCATCTGCTGCGGGTGCTGGACGGCGAGACCTCCGAGGGGGGCGGCCCGGCCGGCTGGGGCGATCTGCTGCTGGACGTACGGCATCCGCACCGCTGGACCCTGACCTTCTCGGGCCCCTCGGGCACCTGGACCCATGAGCTCAGCGCCCGCCAGGCCGAGGTGCTGCTGGTGCTCGCCGCGCACCCCGAGGGGCGCACGGCGGCCCAGCTGGCCCAGGACCTGTTCGGGGACCCGACGCGGACGGTGACCGTACGGGCCGCGATGTCCCGGCTGCGCGGCCGCGTCGGGGCGGTGCTGGCACACCGCCCCTACCGCATCGCCGACAGCGTCCACATCGCCGTGGCAAGCCCGGACCACCCCACCGAACTCCTCCCCCACAGCTCGGCCCCGGAAGTCGCGCGGCTACGAGCGGAGCCCTGAGGGCTGCCCGGCCACTTCCTCCGGCCTCAGGACCTCGGCCAGGCGGTCGGCGGGCAGCAAGCCCTTCTCCAGGACGAGTTCGGCCACGCCGCGGCCCGTGGCGAGGGCCTCCTTGGCGATGCTGGTGGCCGCGCCGTAGCCGATGTACGGGTTGAGCGCGGTGACCAGGCCGATGGAGTTCTCCACGGAGGTGCGCAGCCGCTCGGTGTTGGCGGTGATGCCCGCGACGCACCGCTCGGCCAGCACCACGCAGGCGGCGCGCAGATGGGTGACGCTCTCCGAGAGGGAGTGCAGGATGATCGGCTCGAAGGCGTTGAGCTGGAGCTGCCCCGCCTCGGCGGCCATCGTGATGGCGACGTCGTTGCCGATCACCTCGAAGGCGACCTGGTTGACCACCTCGGGGATCACCGGGTTGACCTTGCCGGGCATGATGCTGGAACCGGCCTGCACCGGGGGCAGGTTGATCTCGTTGAACCCGGCCCGCGGGCCCGAGGAGAGCAGCCGCAGGTCGTTGCAGCTCTTGGAGAGCTTGACGGCGATGCGCTTGAGGACGCCCGACAGATGGACGAAGGCGCCGCAGTCCTGGGTGGCCTCCACCAGGTTGGCGGCGGTGACCAGCGGCAGCCCGGTGATGGCCTCGAGGTGGCGGCGGGCGGCCTCGGCGTAGCCCTTGGGCGCGTTGAGGCCGGTGCCGATGGCGGTCGCGCCGAGGTTGATCTCGTGCACCAGGGTGGCGGCCTCCAGCAGCCGGCTCTGGTCCTCCTCCAGCATCACGGCGTACGCCGAGAACTCCTGGCCCAGCGTCATGGGCACCGCGTCCTGGAGCTGGGTGCGCCCCATCTTCAGGACGTCGTGGAACTCCTCGGCCTTGGCGGCGAACGCCTGGCGCAGCGTCTCCATGGCCGCGTGGAGCTCACGGACGGCGATGATCGTGGAGACGTTGACGGCGGTCGGGTAGACGTCGTTGGTGGACTGGCTGAGGTTGACGTCCTCGTTGGGGTGGAGGTGGGCGTAGTCGCCCTTCTCGTGGCCGAGGAGCTCCAGCGCCCGGTTGGCGATCACCTCGTTGGCGTTCATGTTGGTCGAGGTCCCGGCGCCGCCCTGGATCACATCGACGGTGAACTGGTCGTGCAGGGCGCCCCGGCGTATCTCCTGGCAGGCGGCCGCGATGGCGTCGGCCTTCCGCGTGGTGAGCAGCCCGAGGTCCTCGTTGGCGCGGGCGGCGGCCTCCTTGACGGCGGCCAGGGCGCTGATCAGATGCGGATAGGCGGAGATGGAGGTGCCGGTGATGGGGAAGTTCTCGCCGGCGCGCAGGGTGTGGATGCCCCAGTAGGCGTCGGCGGGGACGTCGCGGTCGCCGAGCAGGTCGTGTTCGCGGCGATGGCCGGTGGCGCTCATGGTGTGCGGTCTTCCTCGGTTCCTGGTGAGGGTGGGCTGGGCGGGGTCAGGCGGTGGGCGGGGCCAGGACGTCGGTGGGGTGCACACCGCCGACGACGGCCCCACCGCCGTACACCGGTGTGGTGGCGAACTCGGCGAGCACACCGGGGTCGATCCCGCAGTGGGCGAGGGCCGCGGCGGTCACCGGCATCCGGGCGCGGTCCGCACCGTCGGCGATCTTCACGGCGACGGCCCGGCCGTCGGGCAGCGCCGCGATCTGCACTCCCTCGAAGCCGTCCTTGGCGATCAGGCCCGGTACGGCGCGCATCAGCCGGGCCACGTCCCGGTCGGTGCCGGAGGCCATGTCCGGGTGGGCGCGCAGGGCGGCCGCGACCCGCCCCTCGGGGGTGTCCATGGCGCCGGAGGCGATCCGGGCGGCGGCCGTCGCGAGCCCGCGCAGGGAGACGGAGAACAGCGGCGCGCCGCAGCCGTCGACCGAGACCCCGGCGATGCCCTGCCCGGTGAGGTCCGCCACGGTCTCGGCGATCAGCCGCTGGAGCGGATGGGCCGGGTCCAGGTAGTCCGCCGACGGCCAGCCGCGCAGCTGGGCGGTGAGCAGCATCGCGGCGTGCTTGCCGGAGCAGTTCTGGGCGAGCCGGGTGGGCTCGCCGCCGTCGCGCAGCCAGGCGTCGCGCTCGGCGGCGCCGTACGGCAGGTCCGGGGTGTTGCGCAGGTCGGCCTCGGTGAGTCCGGCCCGGTCGAGGATGCGGCGGGCGCCGTCCAGGTGGCGCGGCTGGCCCGAGTGGCTGGCGGCGGTGAGCGACAGCAGTTCCCCGTCCAGCGGCAGCCCGGCGCGCAGCAGGGCGACGGCCTGGACGGGCTTGAGCGCGGAGCGCGGGTAGAAGGCCACGTCGATGTCGCCCGCCTGGAAGGCGACCCGGCCGTCGGCGGCCAGGACGACGACCGAGCCGTGGTGGACACCCTCGATGGCCCCGCCGCGCACCACATGGGCGAGCGGCACATGGCGGGGTTCACGGATGGCGGGGGGTTCGGCCGGGGTACGGCGGGTCGCGTCGTCGGTCCGTCCGAGGGGGGTGTTCATGGTGGTGCTCTCGTGGTCGAGGGTGTTCACGGGGTGGGATTCCTCCGGGTGGTGGTGGAGGGAAGAGGGCGTCCGGGGGTGGTGCGGCCGCGCGGGAGAAACGATTCCTCAGTATGGGCTCACGAGGGGTCCTTCATCCGGCTGCGGGCCACGTACCAGCCGATGACCAGCGCCGCCAGGATCGCCGGAAGCGCCATGACGGTCAGCCGGCTGGGGCCGCCGTCCGCCCACATCAGGACGAGGACGGAGGCGAGGAAGCCCAGGGTGACGATCTCGGTGTACGGGGAGCCGGGGAGCCGGTAGCCGGGGCGGCTGACCTGGCCGGCCCGCGCGCGCCGCCAGAACAGCAGATGACAGAGCATGATGATGGCCCAGGTCGAGAGGATGCCGATGGCGGCGAAGTTGAGCACGATCTCGAACGCCTTGTCCGGCACCACATAGTTCAGGCCCACGCCCAGCACACAGAAGAAGGCGGTGAGCAGGATGCCTCCGTAGGGCACATGGGTGCGGCTCATGACGCCGGTGAACTTGGGCGCGGAGCCGGACATCGCCATCGAGCGCAGGATCCGGCCGGTGGAGTACAGCCCCGAGTTGAGGCTGGACATCGCGGCGGTGAGCACGACGAGGTTCATCACGCCGCCGGCCGCCGGGACGCCGATCTTGGACAGCACGGTGACGAACGGGCTCTCGTCGCCCGAGTACGAGCCGGAGGGCAGCAGCATCGAGAGCAGCACCACGGAGCCGACGTAGAACAGGGCCACGCGCCACATGATGGAGTTGATCGCCTTGGGCATGATCTTCTCGGGGTTCTCGGTCTCGCCCGCGGCCACGCCGACCAGCTCCACGGAGGCGTAGGCGAAGACGACGCCCTGGATGACCAGCAGCATCGGCAGCATACCGTGCGGGAAGACGCCGCCGTGGTCGGTGATCAGGCTGGGCCCGGTGCTGCCACCGGCCACCTGCTCGCGGGTGACCAGCAGGAAGATGCCGATCGCCATGAAGACGACGAGCGCGCCGACCTTGATGATCGCGAACCAGAACTCCAGCTCACCGAAGATCTTCACCGAGATCAGATTGACCGTGAGCACCACGGCCAGCGCGACCAGGGCGATCGCCCACTGCGGGATCTCGGTGAACATCCCCCAGTAGTGGGTGTACGTCGCCACGGCCGTGATGTCGGCGACCCCGGTGGTGGCCCAGTTCAGGAAGTACATCCAGCCCGCGACGAAGGCGCCCTTCTCGCCGAGGAACTCACGGGCGTAGGAGACGAACGCGCCGGAGGACGGCCGGTGCAGCACCAGCTCGCCCAGGGCGCGTACGACCAGGAAGGCGAAGAGGCCGCAGACCGCGTACGCCAGGGCCAGCGACGGCCCGGCGTCCTTGAGCCGCCCGCCGGCGCCGAGGAAGAGGCCGGTGCCGATGGCGCCGCCGATGGCGATCATGTTGACGTGCCGGGCCTTGAGGGACTTGCTGTAACCGGCGTCGCCCGCGTCCACATGCGCCGGGCTCCCGGCCTGGTGCTGTTGGCGGTCTTCTTGCCGGAGGGACTGCTCGCTCACGCCTGCTGTCCGCCTTCTGTCGGTGCTGTCGTCCGGTCGTCCGCCGCGGCGGGCCGCACGATGGAGGTCAGGGTGGTCTCGACGCGTTCGAGGTGGTGGGACATGGCCTCCACCGCGTCGTGTTCGGACCCGTCGGCGAGCGCCTCGACGATCGCCCGGTGCTCCCGGTTCGACTGCTCGCGGCGGCCGCCGAGTTCGTTGAGAAATGCCGACTGCCGGGCCAGGGCATCGCGGATCTCCTCGATGACCCGCCGGAAGACCGGGTTCCGGGCCGCCTGGGCGACGGCGAGATGGAACAGCGTGTCCATCGCCACCCATGCGGTGGTGTCGGTCTCCCGCTCCATCCGCTCCAGCAGATGGGACAGGTGGTCGAGGTCCTCGGCGGAGCGGCGCTGCGCCGCGTAGCCCGCCACCGGGATCTCGATGTGCCGGCGCACCTCCAGCAGGTCGCTCGCGGCGTAGTCGCCGAAGGTGGGGTCCTCCACCGGGCCGCTGGAGATGACGAAGGTGCCCTTGCCGGTGCGTGAGGCGGTCAGCCCCATGGTCTGCAAGGCCCTGAGGGCCTCGCGGAGCACCGGTCGGCTGACCTCCAGGCGGCGGCAGAGCTCGGCCTCGGAGGGGAGTTTGTCCCCCACCGCGTAATCGCCGCGCTCGATCGCTTCCCGGAGGTGGGTGAGAACCGCTTCCATCGCGCTGATGCGACGAGGGGAGGCGAATCCGGAGCCACCTGTCTGGCTGTCTGACAAGTTCACGCCGCGATCCTCGGGCGTACACCGGAGGGTTGTCAAGGGTGGACTTTCCCCTGGTTGCCGCCCCCTCGTCGGCGCACGGTTCACCGCGTCGCACGGTTCACCGCCGGGGAGGCGCGGAAGTCATAGTATTAAGGGAAATGTATCCGCAGATGGGACGGGTGCGATGGCCATCCCCCAGGGAATCGCGCCGACCGAGACGCATGTCCCGTTCGACATGGCGGATGCGGCCTCGGCGCTGATCGACGCCACGGGGACCATCATCGGCTGGACCCCGACGGCGGAGAGACTTCTCGGCTATCCGGCGGCGGATGCGATGAAGCAGTCGGCCAGGATGCTGCTGACGGCGCCGGAGGACGCGGCGAAGGCCGAGGCCATCGGCTCGTGGTGCCAGGAGCACGACGGCTGGGGAGGTCTGGGCCGGCTCCGGCACCGGGACGGCCACCGGATCGAGGTGGGGCTGCGGATCTCCGCCGTACACGACCCGGACGGCGAGGTCTCCTGGCTGGTCTCCGGGATCGATGTGGGCTCCATCCCGACCTGGGCGCTCAGCGGCTCGCTGCTCCAGGCGTTCCTCACCCGGTCGCCGGTCGGGATCGCCGTGCTCAGCCCGGATCTGCGGTATGTGTGGCTCAACGACACGCTGGAGCGCTACGGCGGGCTGCCCCGTGAGCAGCGGCTGGGGCGCCGGATGGCGGAGTGCCTGCCGGGGCTGGACACCGAGGCGCTCGAGGCGCGGATGCGGGAGGTGCTGAAGACCGGCAAGCCCGTGATCGACTACGAGTACCGGGGCTGGACGATGGCCGCGCCCCACCGCGAGCACGCGTACTCGACCTCCTTCTTCCGCCTGGACAACGCTGAGGGCCGTCCGGTGGCCGTGTGCTACATGGGCATCGACGTCACCGACCGCTGGCGGGCCCGGGAGCGGCTGGCGCTGCTCAACGAGGCCAGCGCGCGCATCGGCAGCACCCTGGACGTCATGCGCACCGCCCAGGAGCTGGCCGACTTCGCGGTGCCGCGGCTCGCCGACTTCGTCACCGTCGACCTGCTGGACTCCATCCTGCGCGGCGAGGAGCCCCTGGAGACCCCCGGCGAGACCCTGCCCGCCTTCCGCCGGGCCGGTCAGGCGTCGATCCGGGAGGGGTGCCCGGAGTCGATCGCGCAGCCGGGGGACGCGGTCGCCATCTCCCCCACCTCCCCCTTCGCCTGCTGCTTCTTCTCCGGGGAGGCCCTGCTCGACCCCGTGATGGGCAACTCGATCAGCGCCTGGTCCGGGGACGATCCGGCGCGGACGGCGAAGGTGCGCGAGTTCGGGATGCGGTCGCTGATGGTGGCGCCGATCGGGGCACGCGGCGCCCTGCTGGGGGTGGCCTCGTTCGTCCGCTCCCGGCATCCGGACCCGTTCGAGGAGGACGATCTGCTGCTCGCCGAGGAGCTGGTCGCACGGGCGGCGCTGAACATCGACAACGCCCGCCGCTACACCCGTGAGCACGCCACCGCGCTGGCCCTCCAGCGCAGTCTGCTGCCGCACGCCCTGAGCGGCGGCCAGGCCGTCGAGGTGGCCTCGCGCTATCTGCCGACGGACGCGCGCAACGGGGTCGGCGGCGACTGGTTCGATGTGATCCCGCTGTCCGGCGCCCGGGTGGCGCTGGTGGTCGGCGATGTGGTCGGGCACGGCATCAACGCCGCGGCCACCATGGGGCGGTTGCGCACGGCCGTGCACACGCTCGCCGACATGGACCTGCCGCCCGAGGAGCTGCTGGCCCACCTCGACGACCTGGTCATCCGGCTCACCGAGGAGGAGGCGGGACAGGAGGGCGTGGCGGCCGCGGTGATGGGCGCCACGTGTCTGTACGCGATCTACGACCCGGTCACCCGGCGGTGCACGATGGCGCGGGCGGGCCACCCGACCCCCGCGATCGTGGACCCCTCGGGCGAGGTCACCTTCCCCGCGCTGCCCGCCGGTCCCCCGCTGGGCCTGGGGTCGCTGCCGTTCGAGTCGGCGGAGCTCGAGCTGCCCGCCGGAAGCCTGATCGCCCTCTACACCGACGGGCTCATCGAGACCTGCGACCAGGACATCGACGTCGGCCTCAGCCGGCTGAGCAACGCCCTCGGCCAGGCCGTACTGCCGCTGGAGGAGCTCTGCCGCACGGTGGTCGACACCCTGCTGACCTCCCCGCAGACCGACGACGTGGCACTGCTGCTGGCCCGTACGCACGGTCTGGGCACCGGACACGTCGTCTCCTGGGACCTGCCCTCCGATCCGGCCGTCGTCGCCAGCGCCCGCTCCCTGGCCATGCGCCAGCTCGCCGAGTGGGGGCTGGACGAGCTGATGACGACCACCGAACTGATCGTCAGCGAGCTGGTCACCAACGCCATCCGCCACGGCACCGGCCCCATCCGGCTGCGGCTGATCCGGCACGACGTGCTGATCTGCGAGGTCACCGACACCAGCAACACCTCGCCGCGACTGCGCCACGCCCGCACCACCGACGAGGGCGGCCGGGGGCTGTTCCTCGTCGCCCAGCTGACCCGCCGCTGGGGCACCCGCTACACCGAGGGCGGCAAGCTCATCTGGGCCGAACAGGACCTCCCCGAACGGGACCTCCCGGAACACGACCTCCCGGATCCGGCATGAAGCACGCTCCGGCGCACCCCCGCCCTGTTCATGATCGGCTGACTCCCGCACACTGGCCCTGTGCCAACAGGAGGGGGGCATCCGAGGTGCGGAGACCGGTCGGCGGCGGGGACCTGTGGGGGCGGCGGCTGGCCTCCCCGTGGTGGCGGGGCGCGATGGCGCTGCTGGCGGGCGCGCTGCCCGCACTGGCCTTTCCCGCGCCCTCGCTCTGGTGGTGGGCGTATGTGGCCCTGGTGCCCTGGCTGCTGCTGATCCGCTCGGCGCCCACCGGCCGCCGGGCGATGCGGGACGGCTGGCTGGGCGGCGCCGGGTTCCTGCTCGCGGCGCACCACTGGCTGATGCCGAGCCTGCATGTGTTCATCGTGCTCCTGGCGCTGCTGCTGGGGCTGTTGTGGGTGCCCTGGGGGTGGCTGACGCACCGGCTGCTGCACGGCCGCCCGGGTTCCGGGCGGGTGGCGGCGGCGCTGGTGCTGCTGCCGTCCGTCTGGCTGATGGCCGAGCTGGCCCGGTCCTGGCAGTATCTCGGCGGGCCCTGGGGGCTGCTGGGCGCGAGCCAGTGGCAGGTGGCGCCCGCGCTGCGGCTGGCCTCGGTGGGCGGGGTCTGGCTGCTCGGGTTTCTGCTGGTCCTGGTGAATGTCGCGGTGACCGTGCTGATCGCGGTGGCCCGGGCCCGTACGGTGGCGCTGGCCGGGCTCGCCGCGTGCGGCGCCACGGTGGCCGGGACATGGGCCTGGGTGCCGCAGGCCAAGGAGCCCGGGACGGCGCGGATCGCGGTGGTGCAGCCGGGGGTCATCCCGGGGCCGGAGCCGCGCTTCGAGCGCAGCGCGGAGCTGACCCGGCAGCTGGCCGGCCGCGGTGTCGACCTGGTGGTGTGGGGCGAGAGCAGCGTGGCCCAGGATCTGACCACCCATCCGCAGCTGCGCGGGCGGCTGGCCGCGCTGTCCCGGACGGCCGGCGCGGAGCTGCTGGTCAACGTGGACGCGCGGCGCGGCGATATGCCCGGCATCTACAAGAGCTCGGTGCTGATCGGGCCGGACGGTCCGACGGGGCAGCGCTACGACAAGATGCGGCTGGTCCCCTTCGGGGAGTACATCCCGGCCCGGCCGCTGCTCGGCTGGGCCACCTCGGTGGGCAAGGCGGCCGGTGAGGACCGCCACCGGGGCACCGAGCAGGTGGTGATGAGGCTGCCGGATTCCCTGCGGATCGGGCCGCTGGTGTGCTTCGAGTCGGCGTTCCCGGACATGAGCCGGAACCTGGTGCGGGACGGGGCTCAGGTGCTCGTCGTTCAGTCCTCGACCTCGACCTTCCAGCAGAGCTGGGCACCGGCGCAGCACGCCTCGCTGGCCGCGCTGCGGGCCGCCGAGACCTGGCGGCCGATGGTGCATGCCACGCTGACCGGGGAGAGCGCGGTGTTCGGGCCGCGCGGCGAGCCGGTGGGCCACCGGATGTCCACCGGCACCAGCGCGGCCACCGTCTACACGGTGCCGCTGGGGCAGGGCACCAGCCCGTATGTGCGGATCGGACCCTGGACGGTGTACGGGGCGATGGCCGCGCTCGCCGTCTTCTGCGCCGCCGAGGGGAGCCGGGCGCTCAGACGGCGGACGGACCGGCGGCCGGACCAGCCGGGCCAGCCATCGGACCGGCGGACAGACCAGCCGACTCCAGGGCGTCCCTGACGACCCGTTCGCACAGCTCATGGGTGCGCAGCGCGTCCTCGGCGCCGATCCGCCGCCCGGCGCGCACCGCGTCCAGGAAGGCGTCGGTGATCTGCTCGATGCCGCGCTGCCGCGCCACCGGCACCCAGTCGCCCCGGCGGCGCACGCTCGGCTGGCCCTTGTGGTCGATCACCTCGGCGAGGTTGACCACCTGCCGCTTGGTGTCCTGGCCGGATACCTCCAGGACCTCCTCGGTGGAGCCGCTCATCCGGTTCATCACGCCGAGCGCGGTGAACCCGTCCCCGGACAGCTGGAGCAGCACATGGTGTATCAGCCCGCCGCGGACCCTGGCGCGCACATCGATGTGATCCACCGGTCCGGGCGCGAGGAAGCGCAGCGTGTCGACCACGTGGATGAAGTCGTCCAGGACCAGGGTGCGCGGGTTCTCGGGGAGGCCGACGCGGTTCTTCTGGAGCAGGATCAGATCGCGCGGATGGTCCAGGCACTGGGCGTAGCCGGGCGCGTAACGCCGGTTGAAGCCGACCATCAGGCTCACCCCGCGCTCCTCGGCGAGCCGCACGAGCCGCTCGCTGTCGGCGAGGTGGTACGCGAGCGGCTTGTCGACATACGTGGGCACCCCGGCCTCGAGCAGCCGGGTGACGAGGTCGGCGTGGGTGTCGGTCGGGGCGTGGACGAAGGCCGCGTCGAGCCCGGCCGTGAGCAGCGAGTCCAGGTCGGCGTGGCGCTGGGCTCCGGGGACGCGATAGGTGTCGGCGACCCGCTGGAGGGTGGCCGGGGTGCGGGTGTGGAGATGCGGCTCCAGACCGGGGCGGGCCATCAGCACGGGCAGATACGCCTTCTGCGCGATGTCGCCGAGCCCGACGCAGCCGACCCTCATATGTTCTCCCCGGTCTCTTCCGATCACGCCTTCCGCTGTGCCCCCGCAGGATACGTGGGAGTGGGCGGAGACCAGTCGGCGATGCCGTCGAAGGAGCGGAGGGCGAGGCCGGGGGCGAGGCGGCCCACGGCGGCGATCGCGACGTCGCGCAGGGCGACGGCGGGGGCACTGGTGAGGGTCATCATGCGGGCGGTGCGCGCCGAACGGCGCACCACGTCCATGGTGCGGGGCAGCCGGTCGCGGGTGTAGGCGGCCAGTGCGGCGGAGGGGTCGGCGATGCCGGGGGCCAAATGGTGGGCGAGGACGACGGCGTCCTCGATGGCCTGGTTGCCGCCCTGCCCCATCGTGGGGGCCATCGCGTGGGCGGCGTCGCCGAGGAGGGCGACCCGGCCCCGGTGGTAGGCGGGCAGTGGCTCGGCCATGTACCGGATGTCATGGCGCAGCACGTCCGGGGGCGCGACGGCGGCGAGGATGTCGGGGACGGGCCGGTGCCAGTCGCCGTAGAGCCGCAGCAGTTCGGACCGCTCGTCGTCCGGGGCACGGCCGCCGGGCGGGGCGATGGCCGCCGCGTAGGCGTAGACCCGGCCGTCCTTGAGCGGCTGGGTGCCCCAGATCCGGCCCCTCCCCCAGGTCTCGTGCGGCTCGAACGGCCGGTCGGGGGCGGGGATGACGACACGCCAGGTGGTGAATCCGGCGTAGCGGGGCCCGGAGTGGTCCGGGAAGAGCGCGCGGCGGACGGCCGAGTCGATGCCGTCGGCGCCGATGACGAGGTCCGCCTCGTGGTCGCCGTCCTCGGTGGTGACCCGGGCCGGGCGGCCGGCGGCGCCGGGGTCGGCCAGCCGGGCGGCGGTCCCGGTGCGGACCACGCCCTGGGGCAGCCGGGAGACGAGCAGATCGACGAGGGTGGCCCGGTGGAGGAGGACCAGCGGGCCGCCGAAGCGCTCGGCCATGGTGGCGCTGTCCATCCGGGAGAGCCAGCGGCCGCCGGGGGTGCGCAGTCCGCCGCCGCCCTGCCAGGCGGCGAGCGCGCGCACGTCGTCGCCGAGGTCGATGGCGTCCAGGGCGCGCTGGGAGTTGGCGGCGAGGGAGATTCCGGCGCCGACCGGTTCGAGGCGGGCGGCCCGCTCCAGGACGGTGATGGACCAGCCGCGGCGGTGCAGGGCCGCGGCGGCGGTGAGCCCGCCGACTCCGGCACCGATGACGACGGCACGGGGCTGCTGCATGACTCCTCCAGACCCAACTACAGGTGTAGTACTCACTTACGTTACTACATCCGTAGTACGCGTGGCGGATGGGCTTAGGTTGGCCCCATGACCGCTGATCGAACCGCCGCTTCCGCTTCCGGCGCCTCCCCGTCCGCCGCCGCGTCCAGCACGTCCCGCGCCGAGCTGATCGCCGACACCGCGCTGGCGCTGCTGGCCGAGCGCGGAATGCGGGGGCTGACGCACCGCGCGGTGGACGAGGCGGCCGGGCTGCCGCTCGGCTCGACCTCCAACCACGCCCGGACCCGCGCCGCCCTGCTCAAGGCGGCGGTCCGGCGGCTGGCCCAGCGGGAGGCGGAGGTGCTGGCGCCCGAGGAGATGCCGGGTCCCGCCGGCGCGGCACCGAAGGGAACCGATCCGGTCGCGGGGCTGGCCGACGCGCTCGCGCTCGCCCTGCACCGCTCGCTCACCACCCAGCGCGAGCTGCTGATCGCCCGCTACGAGCTCGCACTGGAGGCGACCCGCCGCCCCGAGCTGCGGGAGTTCTACGACGCCACGGGGCGCGGCTTCCGGGAGCCGCTCGAGGCGATGATGACGGCGCTGGGCTCCACCGAGCCCCGGCGGCACGCGCGGTCGCTGGTCGCCTGGTGCGAGGGGCTGATGTTCAGCTGCGCCGCGGGCGCCGACCACGACGCCGTACCCGACCGCGCGGCGCTGCGCGCCGGGTTCGAGGAGCTGCTGCGCGGGATGCTGGACGAATAACGCGTGGCGGTCATGAGGGCGGCGCCGCCATCATGACCGCCATGACGACCACAGAACGCCCCGACCCGCCCCGGACCGCCGATGAACGCACCAGCCTGGAGGGGTGGCTGGACTTCCACCGCGCGACCCTCGCCCTCAAGTGCGAGGGCCTGGACGACAAGCAGCTGCGCGAGGCGTCGGCGCCGCCGTCCGGGCTGACCCTGCTCGGCCTGGTACGGCATATGGCCGAGGTCGAGCGGAGCTGGTTCCGGCGGGTGCTCGACCGGCAGGACATAGCGCCGATCTGGTACAGCGAGGAGGACCCGGACGGGGAGTTCCACCTCACCGACGAGGACACCTCGGAGACCGCCTTCGCCATCTGGCGGGAGGAGATCGCCAAGGCCAAGGAGGCCGCCGCGGGCCGCTCCCTGGACGATGTGGTCAGCCGCCCCAACCGTGGGGACTACAACCTGCGCTGGATCTATCTGCACATGATCGAGGAGTACGCCCGCCACAACGGCCACGCCGACCTCATCCGCGAGCGGATCGACGGCGTCACCGGCGACTAAGCGCTCCGCTCGACGTGCCCTGACCTGCCGTCGATCGACCGCGGCGCCGTCGTGGCCGATCGCGCCCCGCGGCGGAGCCGCATATCGATACAGCCCCGCGCCCCTTCGGGGCGCCTCCGACCGCTTCCATCGATCTGCTTGGTGGCGCCGTGTCAGTCGGGGCCGCGGGGGATGACCATCGGAGCCCTCCTTGGCGGCGGCGCGCGCCGCTGAGAACCAGCCATCGCGAGGCAGCTCAGGGCACGCGGTTCCGGATGTGAACAGAAACCATCCGAGCACGTACGAACTCTCGGCGCAAGGCTTCATGCCAGCCGCAATCATCTTTCGTTCATCTTCGTGAAGCCGGGAAAGACGGCCGACACCTGGGGAAAATACGAGGTCAGCAGAGGTTCCCTGCCCTCCGCAGCCACCCCGGAAGGCGGACTGATCACAAAAAAGTTCGGCCGTACCCCTTGCCAGAACCAGATCGTACGCGTTCGGATTAATTGCGTCGGCGGCGCCCGAGAGACCCGCGTCTCCCCGTGAAGCCACCTGGCCGCATGGCTGGATCTATACCCCTACGCCTGCCCGGACCGTGCGATCGCCGTCTGCCACCTTCCCCTTCCCCAGGAGCGAGACATGCTCGACCTCACCTCCGTTGACCTGATCGAGGCGTTCACCCAGGAGCTGAAGCTGTGCAAGCTCAAGCCCGATGAGCACGTCGTCGTCCTGTCCGAGCCCACCAGCCGCGGCGACTACGTGGCGGCGGCCTTCGGCGCGGCCAAGGCCTGCGGCGCGCATGTCATCGCCGCCACGGTCCCCGGCGGCAACCCCTCGCCCTCGGACAGCACCCGCACCGGTGCCGGACCCGGCCTGAGCGCGGTGCTCGGCGACACCGCGGCGCAGGACCTGCTCAAGGCCGCCGACCTCGTCGTGGACCTCACGCGGGAGGGCTTCATCCACGCCCCGCTCCAGCAGGAGATCATGCGGACGGGCACCCGCATCCTCTTCGTGTGCGACGCCCCCGACGTACTCATCCGCAATCTGCCCAAGCCGGAGGACAAGGCGGAGGTGCTCAAGGGCGTCAACCTGCTGAAGAGCGCGTCCGTCATGCGGGTGAGCTCCGAGGCCGGCACCGATCTGACCGTCGAACTGCCGGGCGCCAAGCCGGAGTTCCAGGTGGGCTTCGCCGACGACCCGGGCCGCTGGGACCACTGGCCGAGCACCATGGTGCTGTGCTGGCCGCGGTTCTCCGAGGGCCGGATCGTGCTCTCCGAGGGCGACATCCTGCTGCCGTTCAAGGAGTACGTACGTCAGCCGGTCACTCTGGAGATCGCGGGCGGGAACATCGAGAAGGTGTCCGGTGGCGCCGAGGCCCATCTGCTGAACACCTTCTTCGACGACGCGGACGACGCATGGGGGCGCAGCCTGTCGCATATGGGCTGGGGCCTGATGCGCACCGCCGACTGGTTCGCCACCGCCCTGTACGGCAAGGAAGAGCTGATGGGCATGGACGCGCGGGCGTTCGCCGGGAACTTCCTGTGGTCCACCGGACCCCACCCGGTACTCGAGCGCGAATCGTATGCGCACGTCGACATCGCCATGCGCGGCTGCACCGTCTCCGTCGACGACCAGGAGGTCGTCACCGCGGGCCGGCTCGTCGACTTCTGATCCCGCCGCCGCACCCGCATCTGGAGAGAACATGGCATCCACCCAATCCCTCGACGTCGTCATCGTCGGCGGCGGGCTCGGCGGAATGACCGCCGCGCTGTCGCTGCGGCAGCGCGGCCATCAGGTGACCGTACTGGAGCAGGCACCGCGGTTCGGCGAGATCGGCGCGGGTATCCAGACGGCGCCCAACGCCAGCCGGGTCCTGCTCGGGCTGGGGCTGCGCAGGCAACTGGAGGCCATCCGCACCGAGCCCCTGGACCAGGTGCGGCGCCGGTGGAAGGACGGCAGCGTCATCGGGCTGACCCAACTCGGTGACTACGTCAAGCAGCACTACAACGCGCCGTACTGGCACTACCACCGGGCCGATCTGCACGGTGTCCTCACCGATGCCTGCGTCGACCCGGCCGGCCCCGGCCCGGTGGTCGCGCTGCACACCTCGAGCCGGGTCGCCGAACTGGACCGTGGCGACCCCCGCCGCCCCGCGGCCGTGACCGAGGACGGCCGGCGCTTCGAAGCCGATGTGCTGATCGGCGCCGACGGCATCCGTTCCCGGGTCCGCGACCTCATGGGTCTCCCGGACACCCTGCTGTTCTCCGGCGAGATGGCCTTCCGGGTCCTCATCCCCGGCGATCTCATCGCCGCCGACCCGGCCACGCGCTTCTTGATGGACCGCTTCCAGAGCACCATCTGGTACGGCCCCGACCGGCACCTGGTCCACTACATGATCCGCGGCGGCGAGTACCTCAACGTCGTCGGCTGCGTCCCGTGCACGGACGAGGTCGCCGAGAAATGGACCGGCTCGGCCACCGCGGAAGACCTGGTGAACGCCTACCAGGGCTGGGACGACCGGGCGGCGGCGATGCTGTCCAAGGCCAAGGAGGACGTGCTCTCCTTCGCCCTCTACCACCGCCGGCGCGACCCGGTCTGGATGGACGGCCGGGTGGCCCTCCTGGGCGACGCCTGCCACGCCATGCTGCCCTACCAGGCCCAGGGTGCCTCCCAGGCCATGGAGGACGCCGCCGTACTGGCCGAGGAGCTGGGCCGGATCACCGCCGACGGCGTCGAGGGCGCACTGCGGGCTTACGTGGACCGGCGCGCCAAGCACGCCGGCATGGTCCAGGACGCCTCACTCCAGAACAAGACCTTCTACCACTACCCCGACGGCCCCCAGCAGGAGGCCAGGGACGCCCTGCTGCGGCGCGGCTTCGACGGCGAATCCGACGTCTCCTACCACTGGTTGTGGAGCGGCAGCCCCCTCGAGGACCCGGACCTGGGCGCCTTCGACTACCGCTTCGCCCGCTGACCGGCCCCTCCTCTCCCCTCCCCGCCCTCTCCCCTCCCCTCCCGCTCATCCCTCGCCCCCTCCGGGGCCACTTCCCGCTCATCCACCCCGGTGTCGCCCCGCGCGGGCACATCCCCGAACACCCCCGTGGAGCGACAGTGAAAACAGGCGACCAAATCGTCCAGGACCTCCCATGGAGATGGGGGGTCCAGGGCAGGATCTTCATCATCGGCGGCCTCGGCTACCTCTTCGACGCCTATGACATCGCCCTCAACGGCTTTCTGATGCCGCTGTTGGGCGACCACTTCCACCTCTCCCTCTCCCAGCGAGGTCTGGTGGCCACCGCCAATCTGGTGGGCATGGCCGTGGGCGCGGTGGCCTGGGGCGCGATCGCCGACCGCATCGGACGCAAGAAGGCCTTCAGCGTCACCCTGCTGATCTTCGCGCTGTTCTCGGTGGCCGGTGCCCTGGCCCCGAACTACGGCATCTTCCTCGCCCTGCGCTTCGTCGCGGGTGTCGGACTGGGCGGCTGTATTCCCGTCGACTACGCCCTGGTGGCGGAGTTCTCCCCGACGAAGTACCGCGGCCGCGTACTGACCGCGCTGGACGCCTGGTGGCCGATCGGCGTGACCCTGTGCGGTCTGGTCTCGACGGCCATGCTGTCCCTCGACGGCAACTGGCGGTGGATGCTCTGCGTGATGAGCGTTCCGGCGCTGCTGCTGTTCTGGGTGCGAAGGGGTGTGCCGGAGTCGCCGGTCTACCTCAGCAGGAAGGGCAGGGAGGCCGAGGCGCGGGCCGTCATCGACGATCTGGTCGCCCGTACGGGTGCGCCTGCCGAGCCGTACGTCATACCCGCCGCGGTGCCCGAGGCCGGGGGGAACGGCCCCCGCGCCGCGCTCGAACAGCTGCGTGCGCTCTGGACGTTCAGCCCGCGCATCACCTCCGCCGCCTGGCTGCTGTTCGCCACCGTCATGCTGGTGTACTACGCGGCCCTGAGCTGGCTGCCGTCCATTCTCAAGGAGGAGGGCCTCGGCGACACGGCCGCCTTCATGAGCACCACCCTGATGAGCGCCGTCGGGATCGTCGGCGTCCTGACCTCCACGGTGCTGGTGGACGCGGTCGGCCGGAAGTGGCTCATCGGGGTCTCGGCCCCGGTCGCCTCGCTCGCACTGGTGGTGTTCGCGCTGGTGATGCGCATGCCGACGGGTTCCGTCGTGGCCATCGGCGTCTTCGGCTTCCTGATGCAGCTGACCATCCCCGCCATGTACGCCTACGTCTCCGAGCTGTACCCGACAACGCTGCGGGCCAGCGGCTTCGGCTGGGCGTCCTCGTTCAGCCGGGTGCTCACCGGCTTCGCCCCGATGCTGTTCGGCTCCGTGATGTGGCCGCTGCTGGGGTTGCCGCTGACGTTCGGGGTGCTGGCCGTGGCCGTCCTGGGGGCCGTCGTCTGGACGGCGTTCGCGGCGCCCGAGACAAAGGGACGCGACCTCGACGAGGACGACCCGACCGCGGTGTCCGCCCAGGCGTCCCCGGAGCCGGCCGTCGGTCAGCCGGTGCGCTGAAGCGCAGGCCGCCCCGGCCGGACTGTCCGGGGCGGCCTTCGAAAACGACAGGAGAAACATGAAGCCCGCTCCCTTCCAGTACCACCGGGCGCGCGATGTCGAGGGCGCCACGGCGCTCCTGGCCGAACTGTCCGACGAGGCCAAGGTCATCGCCGGCGGCCAGAGCCTGGTCGCGATGATGAACTTCCGGCTGGCCCGCCCGGGGCATCTGGTCGACATCGGACGCCTGCGCGAACTCGACCATCTCGGAGTCGGGGCCGACGGCGGGCTGCGCATCGGGGCGCTCACCACCCATCACACGGTGGAGACCGCGCCCGCGGACCGGCTCGGGGCGGGTTTCGAGGTCATCCGCGAGGCCATGCGGTGGATCGGCCATCTGCCGATCCGCACCCGCGGCACCGTGGGCGGCAGTATCGCGCACGCCGACTCGACCGCCGAGTGGTGTCTGCTGGCCGTACTGCTCGACGCCGAACTCGTCGCCCACGGCCCGCGCGGGCGGCGGCGCATCCCGGCCGGTGAGTTCTTCTTCGGTTACTACACCACCGCCCTGGAGCCCGACGAGATCCTCGTGGAAATCGTCTTCCCCAGCCCCGCGCCGCACGCGGCGCTCACCGAGTTCGCCGAGCGTCGCGGGGACTTCGCCATCGTCGCCGCCGCGGTCGATCTCGCCACCGAGGGCGAGGACGTCCTCGGCGGCCGGGTCGCTCTGGGCGGTGTCGCCGCGATGCCGGTACGGGTGCCCGAGGCGGAGGCCGTGCTGGCGGCCGGCGGCTCGTTCCGGGACTGCGCGGAGGCGGCGGCCTCCGCCGTGGATCCACCGAGCGACGCGAACGGGAGCGGCGACTACCGCAAGTACCTCATCCGCAATCTGATCGAGCGAGCCTGTGAGGAGGCGATGTCACGATGACCTCCGCCAAGGACGACCGGCTGGTCGGCAGGTCGGTGGCGCGCCGCGAGGATCCCCGGCTGCTGTCCGGACGTGGCCGTTTCGTCGATGACATCGAGCTGCCCGGCATGCTGCACGCGCAGTTCGTCCGCAGCACGGTCGCCCATGGGACGATCACCGAGATCGATCTGACCCGGGTGCGTCAGGTCCCGGGCGTCGTCGCCGCGTTTACCGCAGCCGACCTGGAGCTGGGCGATATCACCGCGCAACTCGGCCGCCCGCTCTCGGAGTTCGTGCCGACCGCCATGCCCGTCCTCGCCCGCGACCGGGTCCGCTACGTCGGCGAGCCCGTCGCCGTGGTCGTCGCCCGCGACCCCTACCTCGCCGAGGACGGCCTGGAGGCCGCCAAGGTGACGTACGCGCCCCTGCCGCCCATCACCTGTGAGGAACAGGCCCTCGCCCCCGACGCTCCGCGGGTGCACGCGGAGGCCGCCGGGAACACCCTGGTCGACGTCGGCCTGTTCGCCACCGAGGGCATCGACGAGATCTTCGACCAGGCTCCCTGCGTGGTCCACGTCGATGTGCGAACCGGCCGCCAGAACGCGCTGCCGCTGGAGACGCGTGGCGCGGTGGCGCAGTGGGACGCCCGCGAGGAGCAGCTCGTCCTGCACACCTGCACCCAGACCCCGCATCAGGTGCGGACCGTGGCCTCCCGCTGCCTGCGGCTGGACGAGCGCGCGGTGCGCGTGATCGTCCCGGACATGGGTGGCGGCTTCGGCCTCAAGTGCGTGGTCGGCCGCGAGGAGATCGCCGCGGCGGCGGCCGCGCTGCGGCTCGGCCGGCCCGTCAAGTGGATCGAGGACCGCAAGGACGCCCTGTCCGCCTCGTTCCTCGCCCGGGAACAGCACTACACCGCACGCGCCGCCTTCGACGCCGACGGCCGGATCCTCGGCCTCGACGCGGACGTGGTGTGCGACATGGGCGCCTACTCCTGCTATCCGTTCACCGCCGGTATCGAGCCGCTGATGGCCTCCGCCGAGATGCCCGGCGTCTACAAGGTCCCGGCCTACCGGGTGCGCGGCCGGGCGATCACCACCAACAAGGCGCCCACCGCCCCCTACCGGGGCGTGAGCCGCCCGAGTTACGTCATGGCCATGGAACGGCTCATGGAACGCGCCGCCCGCGAACTGCGCCTGGACCCGGTGGAGATCCGGCGCCGCAACGTCATCACCGACTTCCCGTACACCGGCGTCAACAACATCACCTACGACCCCGGCTCATATCTGGAATCCCTCGACCTGTGCGAGCGGGCCCTGCGCGAGGCGGGCTGGTACGACCGGCAGGCCGCGGCCACGGCCGAGGGGAGGCACATCGGGATCGGCTACAGCTGCTTCAGCGAGCGCACCGGCTACGGCTCCGCCGCCTTCGCCCAGCGCAAGATGGAGGTCGTGCCCGGGTTCGACCTCGCCGAGGTCCGCATGGACACCAGCGGCGCGGTCACCGCCACCACCGGCACCGTCAGCCACGGGCAGAGCCATGAGACGACCATGGCGCAGATCGTCGCCGACACGCTCCACCTCGACATCGCCAAGGTCAAACTCCACCAGGGCGACACCGACCGCATCACCTACGGCTGGGGCACCTTCGCCAGCCGCTCGATCGCGGTCGGCGGCAGTGCCGTACGACTGGCGGCGGCCAAGCTCGGCGAGAAGCTCCGCGCCATCGCCGCCGCCGAGTGGGGCATCCCCCCGGAGGACACCGAACTGGACCGGGGCCGGGTCCGCCGCCGCGACGACCCGGAGGTCGCACTCGGCTACGAGCGCCTGGCCGACACCGCCTATCTCAAGTCGCATCTGCTGCCCAAGGACATCGACCCGGGCCTCACCGCCACCGCCGTCTTCGACGTCCACAACGACGGCACCTTCTCCAATGCCACCCACGGGGTGGTGGTCGAACTGCACGAGGGCACCGGGCAGGTGGAAATCCTCGCCTACTTCTGCGTCGAGGACTGCGGTGTCGCCGTCAATCCGCAGGTGGTGGAGGGGCAGTGCCGGGGCGGCATCGCACAGGGCATCTCGGGGGCGCTCTTCGAGCAGATCACCTACGACGCCCAGGGCGAGCCGTCGGCCACCAGCTTCATGGACTACAAGGTGCCCACCGCCCATGAGATCCCGGAGGTGGTGATCCATCATCTGGAAACCCCGTGCGCCTTCACCGCGACGGGCGCCAAGGGCGCCGGCGAGGGCGGCACCATCGGGGCCCCCGCCGCCGTGCTCAACGCCGTCAACGACGCACTGCGGCTCACCGGCGTCGAGCTGGACACCACGCCCATCACACCGGAGACGGTCCACCGTGCCCTGACCCCCCGCACCCCGGAGCAGACACCATGAACGACACCACCGGCCTGGGCGACGACGTCCAGCTCATCACGCTCGACGTCAACGGCACGTCCTACGAGGTGATCACGGCACCGCGCCGCACCCTGGTGGATGTGCTCCGCCACGATCTGCGGCTGACCGGCGCCCACGTCGGCTGCGAGCACGGGATCTGCGGAGCCTGCACCGTGCTCGTCGACGGGCTCCCGGTCCGGGCCTGTCTGATGTTCGCCGCCCAGGCGGAGGGCGCCCGGATCACCACCGTCGAATCCCTCGCCGACCCCGGCACCGGCGAGCTCAGCGATCTCCAGCGGGCCTTCACCGCCCACCACGGCCTTCAGTGCGGCTTCTGCACCCCCGGCTTCCTGATGCTGGCCCAGGGCTTCCTCGCGGAGCGGCCGGAGGCGACCAAGGAGGACATCCGGGAGGTCGTCGCCGCGAACCTGTGCCGGTGCACCGGCTACCAGACCATCGTCGAGGCGATCGACGCCTGCGCGACCGCCCGGCGCTCCCAGCGGGCCATGGGCGCCGAGGAGGAATCATGCAACTGATCAACACCGTCTCCGTCCAGGCCGCGCCCGACGCGGTGTTCGCGCTGCTCGAAGACGTCCGAAGAGTGGCGTCCTGTATGCCCGGCGCCGCTCTCGAAGGCCGTGACGGCGATGGCTGGCGCGGCACGGTCAAGATCAAGGTGGGTCCGATCACGGCCGCCTACGCCGGCACCGTGCGCTTCCTGGAGGTCGACGCGGAAAAGCGGAGGCTGCGTGTGCACGCCAGCGGCGCCGACACCCACGGCAGCGGCGACGCCGAGGCCGAGGTCTCCCTGGAGGTCGTCCCGGCCGAGGGCGGCGCCCAGCTGAACCTCTCCACCGATCTGGTGATCCGGGGCAAGATCGCCCAGTTCGGCAAGGGAGCCATCGGGGCGGTGTCCGACAGGATCCTCCAGCAGTTCGCCCAGAACCTCGGCGGCCTGCTCCATCGGCAGGACGGCGCGGACGCGTCCCCCGGCTCCGGCGCGGCGCCTGCCGCGTCCGCTCCCGCGGCCGGCGCCCCCGCCCAGGCGCCCGGTGAACTCAACGGAATGGTGCTGATCGCGGGCCCGCTGCTGAAGAAGTACGGCCCGGTCGCGGGCGCGTTCCTGCTCGGGTTCGTACCGGGCTGGCTGCTGGGGAGGCGCCGATGAGCGGCGGACTGTACGGCGTCACCACCAACCGCACCTACCGGCGGGCCGGCTTCGGCGCCGAAGTGCGGCGCGGCAGCCGCCCGGCGATCGTCGTGGTGGACCTGACCCGGGGTTTCACCGAGGACTCGTACCCCTCGGGTGCCGACCTCTCCGAGGTCGTGGCCGCCACCACACGGCTGATCGAGGCGGCCCGGCCGGTGGAGGTGCCGGTAATCTTCACCGCGATCGCCTACACCGAGGCCGAGGCGTCCGGTGACGCGATCACCTGGCTGAGCAAGGCTCCCGGTATGCGCGCCCTGGTCGAGGGCAGTGAGGCCGTGGCCATCGACCCGCGGCTGCCCATGCGGCCGGGACACGATCAGCTGGTGGTGAAGAAGGGGGCCTCGGCCTTCTTCGGCACCAGTCTCGCCGCCACCCTGACCGGTCTCGGCCGCGACACCGTCGTGGTGTGCGGCGCCACCACGAGCGGCTGTGTGCGGGCCACCGTGGTCGACGCCGTCCAGTCGGGCTTCCCGGTGCTGGTGCCCCGCGCCTGCGTGGGCGACCGGGCCGAGGGCCCGGCGGACGCGGCGCTCTTCGACATCCAGGCCAAGTACGGCGACGTCGTCACCCTCGAGGACGCCGTCGGCTACATCGGCTCCGTTCCCGCCCCGGCGGCTCCTGACGCGGCCCGGCGTTCCCACCGACGAGGAGACAGCACATGACACGGCGTTCGGTCCTCCAGAGCGCGCTCGCCGATCTGGCCGATGTGCCGGCCACGAGCCGTTGGGCGCGCTCCGGGGAGGTACGGCTGCACGCCCTCGACTACGGCGGCGACCTGCCGCCGCTGGTCGTCCTGCCCGGTATCACCAGTCCCGCGATCACCATGGACTTCGTGGCACGCGAACTGACCGACCTGGTCAGGCCGGTGGTGCTGGACGTACGCGGCCGGGGTCTCTCGGACGAGGGCGATGGCTACGGGCTGGCGGAGTACGCCGAGGACACCGAAGCCCTCATCACCGACCTCGGCCTCGACCGCCCGCTGCTCCTCGGTCACTCGATGGGCGCGCGGATCGCGGCGGCCGTCGCGGTGCGCGCCAAGGTGCCCCTGCGCGGCACCGTGCTGGCCGATCCGCCGATGAGCGGCCCGGAGCGCGGCCCCTACCCCACCGCCCGGGAGGTGTTCCTGCGGCAGCTCTCCGAAGCCAGGCGCGGAACGGACGCCGACGAGGTGGCCGCCTCCTGGCCCACCTGGCCGCGGCGGGAACAGGAGCTGCGGGCCCGCTGGCTGTCCAGTTGCGCCGAGGAGGCCATCGTGGCCACGCACCACGGCTTCGAGCACGAGGACTTCTTCGACTGGTGGCCCCGGGTGCCCGGACCGGCCCACCTGCTCTACGGGGCCGACAGCCCCGTCGTGACGGCGGAGGGGGCGCGGGAGGCCGCCGAGAGCAATCCGCCGGCACCGCTGCACAAGATCCCCGGCGCCGGCCACATGATCTTCTGGGACGCCCCGGCGATCGCCACCGCGGCGCTCCGCGACACGCTCCGGGCCATTCTCTCCCCGGCCGCCTGACCGGCGCCCGCCGCCCCGTTTCGGAGGACCAACCCCATGGCAGACCATCACATCGGGCTGATCGTGCCCAGCTCCAACCTGACGATGGAGACCGAGCTTCCCCGGATGCTCAACGCGCGGGCGTCCATCGCGCCCGACGACCGCTTCGTCTTCCACACCAGCCGGATGCGGATGAAGCATGTCACCCCGGACGAGCTGCGCAATATGAACGCGCAGACCGAGCGGGCCGCCCTCGAACTGGCCGACGCGCGGCCCGATGTCGTCGCCACCGCCTGCCTGGTCGCCATCATGGCGCAGGGGCCGGGCCACCACTGTGTGGCGGAGGCCGACATCACCTCCGCGCTGCGGTCCGAGGGCTCCCGGGCGCCCGTGGTCTCCAGCGCCGGCGCCCTGCTCAGCGGCGTCGAGGCGCTCGGCGCCCGCCGGGTCGCGATCATCACGCCGTATATGAAGGAGCTCACCGCCAAGGTGGCCGACTACCTCGAGGACGCCGGGATCGAGGTGGTCGACGCGCTCAGCCTCGAAGTTCCGGACAACCTGGCGGTGGCCCGTCTGGACCCCGCCGACCTGCGTGACCACTGGCGCCGCCTGAACCTGAGCGGGGCCGACGCGCTGGTGCTGTCGGCCTGTGTGCAGATGCCGTCGCTGGCGTCGGTCCAGCCCGTCGAGGACGAGGCGGGGCTGCCCGTACTGTCGGCGGCCACCGCCACCGCGTTCAGCATTCTGACGGAGCTCGGGCTGCCGCCCGTCGTGCCCGGCGCAGGGAGCCTGCTCGGCGGCCGGCTCTCCGGCCCCGCCGGGAGCGGCGCCGGCGTCCGCCCCGATGTCCCTCGGCGTCAACCGTGCGTGCTTAAGTAGGTTCTATGACCGATCCCACCCCGCCCGCCCAAACCGGGCCGGAGGCCCCCACTGCCCTGACGGCCGCGCCCGGCTATCAGGTCCGCCGTCTCTACCAGGCGTATCTCGCCGTGTGGGCACGGGAGGTGGACCCCGTCCTCACCGGCCCCCAGTTCGCGGTGTTGCAGACCGTGGAGGCCCATCCCGGCCAGGACCAGCGTTCCATGGCCGCAGCCGTCGCCCTGGACACCTCCACCATGGCCGATGTGGCTCGCCGGCTGGAGAACCGTGGGCTGCTCGCCCGGAAGACCGCGGCCGCCGATGGCCGTCGCAAACTGCTCTACCTGACCGACGCGGGCAAAGAGGCCCTTCAGGAGGCGAACCACCGGGCGCGCAGGCTCGACAAGATCCTCCTGGAGTCCTTCGACGAGGCGGAACGCGAACGGTTCGTCGTCAAGCTGAAGGAGCTCGCCGACCGCTGGGAGGAGCTGGGGGAGGCGGCCTAAGCGCTCCGCGGGAAGAGCCGCCCTGACCTGTCGTCGATCGTCCGCGGCGCCGTCGTGGCTGGTCGCCCACGCGGCGGAGCCGCATATCGACACAGCCGCGGCGGAGCCGCATATCGACACACCCCCGCGCCCCTTCGGGGCGCTGCCCGAACCGTAGCGGACTTCCTCCGACCTGCTGAGCCGGACCTTCGGTCCTCGACGGTGCCTTCCACCGGCCTTCAGTCCTCGACGGCGCCCTCCAGGACCAGGGTCAGCCGCAGGATGGCCGCCCGCACCCCGTCGCCGTACGGATCCTCGCCGAGCGCGCCGGCGGCCTCGCGCGCCAGCGCCAGCTGGCCCCGGGCCGCCTCCTCCTGGCCCAGCTTCAGATGGCCCGCGGCCACGTTGAGGTGGAGGGAGGGCAGGAACGCCCGCGGCGCCAGGGCCCCGGTGAGTCCGTCCGCGGCGGCGAGCGCCCGCAGGTCCCAGATCAGCTCGTCGAGCGGATCGTCCTGGGTGTCGGCCAGATAGTGGGCGAGGGCGCACCGGTGGAAGGGGGCGCCGTCCCGTTCGATCTCCTGCCACAGCGCGGCGAGGCGATTGCGCGCCTCCTCCCGGTCGCCGCCCCGGTGCAGCATGACCGCCTGCCCGATCCGGGTCAGTACGGCATCGCCCTCCGGCGCCTGGTGCCGCGCTTCCGCCATCGCCGCCTCCCGTCTTTCGGACGACAGACCCTAGCCGCTCGCGCCCGCGCCGCTCGGCGTGTCGTGGCGCGGCGGGTCCTCAGGGGACGTCGTGGCGCGGCGGAACATCTGGGGGTCGTCCGGCGCGCCGTAGCGGCGGGCCAGTTCGGCGACGGCGCGGGCGACGGCCGACCGCAGCTCGGGCGGGCCCAGCACCTCGGCGTCGGTGCCCAGCCGCAGCATGTCGTGGACCGCGACCGGCAGCGACTCCACGGGGAGGACGACGCGCCGTCGCCCCTCGTCGTCGGGCGGGCCCGCCGCGGCCACCGCCTCCGCGCCCACCGCCCCGAACTGCATCGGGAGCAGCTTCACCCCGCGCTCGGAAAGCAGAAGCTCGGCCTCGCCCTGGAAGCGCATGGACTCCAGCCGGCGGGACGACTCCGCCCAGGAGGCGGCGAGGTCGAATCCGGCGGGCCGCTCGAAGACCTCCTCAAGCACCTCGGCGTCGAGGATCCGCGACACCCGGTAGCTGCGCACGGAGTCCTCGACCCGCGCCACCAGGTACCAGATGCCGCCCTTGAGGACGAGGCCCAGCGGGCACAGCTCGCGTCGCACCTCGCCGCGCCAGCGGCGGTAGTGCACCCGCAGGACACGCCGCTCCCATACCGCCTCGGCGGCCGCCGCCAGGTGGGGCACCGGCTCGGCGTCCCGGAACCAGCCCGGCGCGTCGAGGTGGAAGCGCTCCTGGATCCGCCGGGACCGCTCCCCCAGCTCGGCCGGGAGCGCCGCCCGCAACTTGAGCTGGGCCGTGGTGAGGTCGGCGCCCAGGCCCAGCTCGGCGGCCGGGCCCGGCATCCCGGCGAGGAAGAGCGAGTCGGCCTCGTCGCCGGTGAGCCCGGTCAGCCGGGTGCGGTAGCCGTCGAGCAGCCGAAAGCCCCCGGCCGGGCCCCGGTCGGCGTAGACCGGCACCCCGGACGCGCTCAGCGCCTCCACATCGCGGTAGACGGTGCGCACCGAGACCTCCAGCTCGGCGGCGAGCTCGGGCGCGGTCATCCGGCCCCGGTTCTGGAGCAGCAGGAGGAGGGAGAGAAGGCGGTCGGCGCGCATGCGGCCCATTGTGGCCGCCGTACCTGACAGAAGATGTCAGGTACGGCGGCCAGAGTGACGTTCACAGCCGATCCCGGCCCCGGAAAGGACCCACCATGACCACGCACACCACCGGCCACTTCACCTACGCCGACTGGCAGGAGACGGCCGTCGAGGAGACCGAGGGCGGCGCCAAGCTGGCGCGGGCCGTGGTCACGAACGCCTTCTCGGGCGGTATCGAGGCGCCGCGGACCAGCTGCCAGTACGTCATCACCTATCTGCCCGACAAGACCGGCGTCTGCTGCGGCTACGAGCTGCTGACCGGCACCCTCGACGGGCGCGCGGGCAGCTTCGCCGTGGTGCAGCACGCCGGCTGGGGCGAGGACGCCACCGTCCACTGCGCCTTCGAGGTGGTGCCCGGATCCGGCACCGGCGAGCTGACCGGGCTCACCGGATCGGGCACCTTCTCCGCCGTCCAGGGGGAGTCCGAGATCCCCTACAGCTTCGACTACACGCTCTAAGCAGGTCGGAGGAAGTCCGCTACGGTTCGGGCAGCACCCCGAAGGGGCGCGGGGCCGTGTCGATGTGCGGCTCCGCCGCGGCTGTGTCGATATGCGGCTCCGCCGCGCGGGCGCGACCAGCCACGACGGCGCCGCAGCCGGCAGACGACCCGTCGCGACACTTCGAGCGGAGCGCTTAGCCCCGGTCAGGTGCCGAGATCCGGGATCCGCCAGTCGATCGGGGTGTGTCCCTGGGCCTTGACCGCCTCGTCGATCTGGCTGAAGGGGCGCGACCCGAAGAACTTCTTCGCCGACAGCGGGGACGGGTGCGCCCCCTTCACCACCGCGTGCCGCGACGCGTCGATCAGCGGCAGCTTCTTCTGGGCGTAGTTCCCCCAGAGGACGAAGACGGCCGGATCGGGGCGCGCGGCCACCGCACGGATCACCGCGTCGGTGAACTTCTCCCACCCCTTGCTCTTGTGGGAGTTGGCCTCGCCGCCCCGGACCGTCAGCACCGCGTTGAGCAGCAGCACACCCTGCTGCGCCCAGGGCATCAGATAGCCGTTGTCGGGCACCGGGTGGCCGAGCTCCTCCTTCATCTCCTTGAAGATGTTCCGCAGCGAGGGCGGGGTCTTGACGCCCGGCCGCACCGAGAAGCACAGTCCGTGGCCCTGGCCCTCGCCGTGGTACGGATCCTGCCCGAGGATGAGCACCTTCACCTGGTCGAACGGCGTGGCCTCCAGGGCGGCGAACACCTCCTCGCGCGGCGGGTACACCGGCCCCTTGGCCCGCTCCTCCTCGACGAACTCGGTGAGCTCCTTGAAATAGGGCTTCTCCAGCTCCTCGCCGAGGACCCCGCGCCAGGACTCGGGCAGCACATCGGGCACGTCTTCAACCTCCGGTCGGTGTTTCCGTCCTACGGCACAGAACCTACCGGCGGCCACTGACAACGCCTCACACGCGCCCGGGCCACGTCAGCGGCGCGGGGCCGGACCAGGGGCGGCGCGGGCCGGGACCGGGCACCCGGTCGGCCGGTCAGGCGGGACCGGGCGCCGGTCAGCCGAGCCCGGCGCCCAGGAGGATGCCGCCGTCCACCACGAGCGTCTGGCCGGTGACCCACGCCGACTGGTCGGAGGTGAGGAACGCGGCCGCGCCCCCGATGTCCTCCGGCACGCCGAGCCGCTTCAGCGGATAGGCCGCGGCGGCCTCCTCCTCCCGCCCCTCGTACAGGGCGGTGGCGAACTTGGTCTTCACCACCGCCGGGGAGATGGCGTTGACCCGCACCCGCGGGGCGAACTCCTGGGCGAGCTGCACCGTGAGGTTGATCATGGCGGCCTTGCTGACGCCGTACGCCGCGATGAACGGCGAGGACGACATCCCGGCGAGCGAGGCGATGTTGACGATCGTGCCGCCGTTCTCCCGCTGCCAGGCCTTCCATGTCCGCTGGGCGAAGCCCAGCGCCGAGACGACATTGGTCTCGAAGACCTTACGGATCACATCGAGGTCGAGGTCGGCGATGGGCGAGTAGACCGGGTTGGTGCCGGCGTTGTTCACCAGGTGGTCGACCCGGCCGAACGCCTCCATCGTCCGCTCGACGGCGGCCGCCTGGTGCGCCTGGTCATGGGCCTTCCCGGCGACGTAGATCGCACGGTCGGCCCCGAGCCGCTCCACGGCCTCCTTGAGCGCGTCCTCGTTGCGCCCGGTGATGCACACCTTGTCACCGCGGGCCACCATCGCCTCGGCGATGGCGTAGCCGATCCCCCGGCTCGCCCCGGTGATGAGCGCGGCCCTGCCGCTGTCCGGTATCTGCTCGGTCATGTGGTGCGTGACTCCTGATCAGTTGAGCGGGCCGCCGGCCACGTACAGGACCTGGCCGGAGACGAAACCGGCCGCCTCGCCGGTGAAGAAGGCGATCGCGTTGGCGATGTCGGCGGGCTCCCCGACGCGCTGCACCGGGATCTGGCTCGCGGCCGCCTTCTGGAAGTCCTCGAAGCCCATGCCGACGCGCTCGGCGGTCGCGGCGGTCATGTCGGTGGCGATGAAGCCGGGCGCCACGGCGTTGGCGGTGACGCCGAACTTGCCGAGCTCGATGGCGAGGGTCTTGGTGAAGCCCTGCATGCCGGCCTTGGCCGCGGAGTAGTTGACCTGGCCGCGGTTGCCCAGCGCCGAGCTGCTGGAGAGGTTGACGATCCGGCCGAAGCCCGCGTCCACCATGTGCTTCTGGCAGGCGCGCGTCATCAGGAACGCGCCCCGCAGATGCACGTTCAGCACCGTGTCCCAGTCGGACTCGCTCATCTTGAACAGCAGATTGTCGCGGAGCACACCCGCGTTGTTGACCAGGATCGTCGGCGCGCCGAGCTCCTCGGCGACCCGCGCGACGGCGGCCTCGACCTGCTCGGCGTCCGACACATCGCAGCCCACGGCGATGGCCTTGCCGCCCGCCTCGGTGATCTTCTGCACGGTGGCCGCGCAGGCCCCCTCGTCGAGGTCGAGCACGGCGACGACGCGGCCCTCCTCGGCCAGGCGCACGGCGGTCGCCGCGCCGATGCCGCGGGCCGCGCCCGTCACGATGGCAACGCGCTGCTCGGTGGTGGACATATGCGGGTTCTCCCTCGCATCGATGGCGGCTCACCGTCCCGGCCGGGAGTGAGCAACCGCTTAGTCTCTCCTGCGCACGAGACGCTATGAGGCCCGCCACCGCCTGTCAACGACCGCCCGTATGTGCTCGCTCACCTCCGCGCCCTTTGAGCCGGTGTGTCACCGCACCAGCAGCTCGAGCAACCGCTCGACCTCCGCCTCCGCGTCCGCCGTCAGCCCCGTGTGCACCGGCCCCGGCTGGACGACCGTGGAGCGCGGCGCCACAAGCCAGCGGAAGCGCCGCCCCGCGTCCTCCCCCGCCGCCTGACCGGCCCGTTCTCCGCCGCCGCAGACACACTCCACCGCGCGCAGCGCGGCCCGTACCGCGGGCACGTCCGCCGTGGGGTCCAGGGCGCGCAGCCGGTCCTCGTCCAGATGGACCCGGGCCGCCACGAAGGACGTGGCGCGGCAGTAGACGACCACGCCCGCGTTGATCTGCTCACCCCGCTCGACCCGGGGCACGACCCGCAGCACGGCGTACTCGAAGACATCCCGGCCATTGTGGAACCCGCTCACTGCGACGCCTTTCCGTCGACCCACACCCGCAGCCACTCGGGAGCCTTGGACGGCTCCTCACCGGCCCGCTCCCCGAGCGTGATCCTCCGCTCCACCGTGGCCGCCCGCTCCAGCAGCACCTCGACATAGGCGCGGCGCACCGCGTCCGGGCCGTCGAAGCCCGGCTCGTCCGTCAGCCATTCGTCGGGGACGTCCGCCACCACCTCGGTGAGCAGCTCCTCGGTGATCAGCGGCGCGAGCGCCCGGCCGGCCGCTGCGATGTCCGGCGCGAACGGCGCGAGGACATGGTCGGAGGCGTCGTACGGCTTGGTGGCGGCCTTGTCCAGCCCGCGCCAGCCGTGGTGCCAGATCATCGTGGCGCCGTGGTCGATGAGCCACAGCCGCCCGTGCCAGACCAGCATGTTGGGGTTGCGCCAGGAGCGGTCCACATTGCCGATGAGCGCGTCGAACCACACGACCCGCCCGGCCTCCTCCGCGCCCACCTCGAAGGCGAGCGGATCGAAGCCGAGCGAGCCGGGCAGGTAGTCCATGCCGAGGTTGAGCCCGCCACTGGCCTTGAGCAGCTCCTGCACCTCCTGGTCCGGTTCGCTCAGACCGATCACCGGGTCCAGCTGAATCCGCACCAGATCCGGCACCCGCAGCCCCAGCCGGCGGCCCAGCTGACCGCAGACGACCTCGGCGACAAGGGTCTTGCGCCCCTGCCCGGCGCCGGTGAACTTCATGACATAGGTGCCCAGATCGTCGGCCTCGACGATGCCCGGCAGCGATCCGCCCTCGCGCAAGGGCGTGACATACCGGATCGCGGTGACTTCGGTCAACATTTTCCCAGGCTATCCGACTTACTGACCTTGCAATTCACGATTGACTCCGGACAGGTACAAGCCGGGGAATCCGCCCTGGAACCGGACGGATTGCGCGTCGCGCCGCTGCGCCCTCCGGTTCTGCCCGGGCCTCCGCGACGCGGCGAGGACCCGTCGAACTGCGAGGCGTGCCGTGACCGAGGCGATGGGATCTGGTTCAACGACAGTTGGCGGCTCACCCGGATCACGGGAGCTGGCAGCCGAGCTGGGGGTCCTGTCCACTCACGTCGTCCGCCACGTGCAGGGCCTGCCACACATTTCGCGAGCCCATGTCTACCGCATCGGAGATGGAGGCGTACACCTGTCCGGGGCGGCCTCCTTGACCGCTTTGGTGTAGGTGGTGGCCCGGTCACGGCAGATGATCTCGGCACCGGGATGCCGGGCCGGCCAGGCCGCGAACGTCTCCGAGGTGCGGTCGGACGGCGGTGCCGTTCGGTCAGCCCGCCGACCTGCTCGACGAACGTCCTGCGGGAACAACTCCCGCGGTCACAGAAATACCTGCGGACCCGGAGTTGGACCACGACCCGCGGCTGGAGGTTACGCATGACGACGTCAGCTTCCAGTGTTGGCGATGGGTGCCCGCAGGAGAGCGGCGAACTGCTCCAGGGCGAGATCGGTGCGCTCGCGTTCGCCAGTGGTGGTGAGGTCGAACAGCAGGCCGCGGATGACGGCCATGACGAGGGTGGGCGTCGCGGTGTCATCGTTCCCGGTGGTGATGTCGGCGAAGACGGTGCGCAGTGGGCCGAACCAGTCGGTGACGGCCCCGGCCTGGTCCGGGTAGTTCTCGGGGTGGGCCAGCAGGTCGGCGTGGACTTCGAAGAACAGCCGGACGAACGGGGCGCGCTCGGGCGCGCTCAGCCAGGCCCAGATCCCGCGCAGCCGCTCCTCGACGGTGGCGCCGCTCGGTGGCAGGCCGTGTGTGAGGCGCTCCGCGCCGCGCCGGCGTGCCTCGGCGAGAACGGCGGCCACCAGTTCCTGCTTGCTCCCGAAGTCGTAGAGCAGCATCCGGGGACTGGAACCCAGCGCCGCGGCCAGCGGACGGAGGCTCAATCCGGCCAGCCCCTCGGCGAGGACATGGTCACAGCTGTTTCAATAATGGACGGAGAGACATGGAGACCGACGGCATACACGACCTCGACCGGGCGCTGGTCCTGGGGCCCGGCGGGCGTCTGGGCACCGCATGGATGGCCGGACTGGCAGCGGGCCTACACGGCTTCGGGGTAGAGCTGGGCGAGGCCGACCTCATCGTGGGAACCTCCGCCGGGGCGATCCTCGGCGCAGTCCTCGCCACCGGGCAGGACCCAAGCCGTCTCGCCACCCTCCCCGCCCGACCTCCCGCCGACGCCTCGTCCGCGCCGCGCCGCCCCGATCCGGCCATGATGGGCGCAGTCTTCGCCGTCCTTGGCGACCCGGGCCTGGACCCGGCCGACGCCCGTCGCCGGGTGGGCCGCATCGCCCTGGAAACGCTTGACGACCAGGCGGAGAACCGCCTGATCGCCCAGCGCGCCCAACTGATCGCCACCGACAGCTGGCCGCGGCTACCTCTGCTGATCCCGGCCGTTGACGCCGAGACGGGCGAACCCATCGTGTGGGACGCCGCCGCAGGCGTCCCACTGGTGCGCGCGGTCGCCGCGTCCAGCGCCTTCCCCGGAGCTGAGCCGCCCGTCACCGTCGACGGCCGCCGTTACCTGGACGGCGCCTTGCGAGACGGCACCAACACCGACCTGGCCGCCGGCGCCCGCACCGTGGTGGTCATCGACCCACTCGCCCACCGCCACCCCCGCCCCAGGACCGACGGCGCCCACCTCGTGGCCCCCGATCCGGCCACGGCGCGCCTGCTGGACGCCGAGCGGAGCGACCCCGAAGCGTGGACAGCGGCCTACCAGGCCGGCGAGGCCCAGGCCGGCACGACAGCCGAGGAACTGCGCGCGCACTGGCGGCCTGCCACCGACCGCAGTCGAGAGGCTCCGGATCGCCCTGCGCCCGCTTCCCTTCATCTTGGGCGATGTGAGGAGACCGATTGAGCAAGTTTACGGGGCCTCCCGAGCAGGGTGGCGAGATCCAAAGAGCGCCATCAGATCCGGGACACCTGGGAACGCCGCCCGCCCAGCGGCTTACCAGGCACGGCCCAGCACAGAAGAATGGAGCTGGTGGAGCCGGGCGAGCTGGACACGGCCCCCGTAGCGGCGGCCGCCGACGCTGCCCGGGAACGCACCGCCCAGTACCTCCTGGCCATGCGGCTGGAGCAGCTGCACGAGCAGGCCGCGAGGGGCCGGCTGCGCGAGCTCGCCGCCCGGCTCCTCGACGGCGACATGGCCGGGGCGGTGATCGCATGACGACCGAGCCGAGCGGCGTCGACCTCGCACCGCAGGCCCTGGCCGCCGCCCGCGAGCAGGCGAAGAAGGGCCTTCGATGCGGACACCGGCCGCCTGGGCGTGGTCCCCGACGCCCCGCCCTACGGAACCAAGCTGCGCTGGAGCGCGCAGAAGCTGATCGCGGCAGCCAACGCGGAGGTGCCGGGCGCGAACGTGCGTACCTTGCATGTCCTGCCGCCGCCCCCGGCGACACGGGCTCCGCCTCGGCGGCCGCCGACCCGGACCTGCGGCCGGCTGCGCCCGAGGCGCCGGTCCGTACACGGGAGGCCGCGTCGCCGGGCTACCAGCGGGTGCTGGTAGCCCACCAGGCCAGAGCGCGCCCTCGACCCGCGGATCGCGGCTGCCATCGAGCGGCAGAACTCAGGCTCCTCCATGCGGTTGCGCCACCCGTTGGTTCGCCGCCGAACCTCCGTGCCCAGGTTCGTCCCGGCACGGCGAACCCGAGGTTTGGCCGCGACCGAGAAGCGCTGCGGGGCCAGACCAGGCGCGCTTGGTGAGGAAGCTGACTGCTGGTGCTCGATCGTCTTTCATGACGTGACGTCCGCGGTATCCACGTGCCCGGATGGACCGCGTGCCTCAGGGCCCTGGGGAAGTCCCGTGCTGGACGAGGTGGGGTGCGGCCAGGCAGATGGTGGCGGCCTTGCCGCACCCCCGAGCGGGTGCACGAAACGGGCTGTCGGCCTTCTCACGTGGTCGGCGGCCCATTGCGGTCGGATCCGCGAGGACGGCGGCGGGTCCGGTCATGAACGGTCTGACGGCCCCGAGGCGACCTGTATCTCAAGGAGCGGTTCGAGTTGGGCGGCCCACTCCGGGTGCATGGCGGCCTTCTTCTCGTGCAGCGCCATGATCTCGCCGGCCAGCTCTGGGGCCATGTCGTCGGAAAGGTCGGGGCCGATGGAGATCTTGGCCAGGTGCGGGATGATCTCGGGATCTCCCGCCAGGTGAACCGGGTCGTGCATGTACCGCTCGAGGGCCGCCAGGTCCTCGATGCCCACGCAGTAGGCGTGGGTGAGGCCGTCGGCGGGATCGCCCAGGCTCTGCCCGACGGTTGCGAACGAGACCGACTCGACGGACGCCGTTCGCCGCATCAGCGCGAGCACTTGGGCCTTCTGCTCCTCGGTCGTCCCGTCCTTGAAGGCGAAGCGCAGCGTGTGAACGATCATGGTTTCCCCGTCCGTGATTGAACTAGCCAGTTCAGTAGATCTGCCTTATCGGTATCGAAGTTAGAATGAACCCATGGGTTCAACAGCGTCAAGCGGGGGCAGTGGCGTCTCGCGCGGGCGGGTCGACAAGCGACAGGCGATCTTGGACGCCGCGTTCGCCGTCTTCGCGCGGCGCGGATACGCACAGGCATGCGTCCAGGAGATCGCGGAGGAAGCGCGCGTCGCCAAACCGACCGTCTACAGCCACCTGAACGACAAGGAGACCCTCTTCCGCCACACCATCGAGGCAGCGGCCGACACCCTGATGGCAGAGAACCTCGCGGTCGTCGAGCGGCTGCGCGAGCGAGCCCCGGACGATGACCTGCGTGCGGCGCTTGCGGACCTGGCCCAGCGACTGCTGCGGATCTGCTGCGGTGAACGCGCCCGCGCACTGCGCTGGTTGACCTACGCCCAGGTGGCGCGATTCCCCGACCTGATCGAGACCGTGCAGGAGCGCACCGCGCACCGTCCCCGCGCGGCGCTCGCCGATCGGCTGGCCCGCCTCTCGCTCGCCGGCCGCCTGCGCCCATGCGACCCGGAGCAGGCCGCCGAACACTTCTTCGCCCTGCTCACCGGCCCTTTGGAGTCCCGCTCCCGGCTGGGCACCCGTCGCGTCCCCGCCGCCAAGCTCCGCGTCATCGCGGATGCGGCCGTGGACGCCTTCCTGCGCGCGTACGGGAGCGACTGAGCGGTCTGTCGCCCGTGCCCCAGGTTGCTGATCTGCTCGAATGTCACGATACACAGGCGGGTGGGCATCCGGCCGCGCTGCTGGACGGCACCTACCGCGAGGTCGTCGTCCGGGTCCCGGACAACGCGCAGATCGGACCGGCGCCGAACAGGCGTTCCTTCCAGCTCCCCGACCCGCCCGGCGGCCTACGGCCCCTCCGGGACAAGCACGCGGCCGACGACCAGTGAGGCCCTCGGCTCAGAGGGCGGTATGCGGGGCGAGGAGGCTGGTGCCGCACCAGTTCTGCTGATGGAGGTGGTCGAGCACGGCTGCCTCCGCCGAACCTGGGTGGCGGCGTGTACCGACGATGACGGGTTCGGTCAGGGAAGGCAGGAACGGGCGGGCTAGCCGTTCGAAGCTTTCGGGCACGGCCGATGCCGGAACCACGGTGACGCCCAAGCCCTGGGCTGCCAGTCGCACGGCGGTGGAGATCTGTGACGCTCGGGCCACCGTGGGCGGGCTGATGCCCGCGTCGGCGAGCAGGCGGGCGAGGTATTCGTCGAGCAGGCTGGCGCGGCGGAAGCGCACCCATCCCTGTGTCGCAAGGTCTGCCATGCACAGGGCCCTGTCGCCGGCGAGGAGCGGGTGTCCCTCGGGCAGGACGGCGACGTAGGTCTCCTCGCCCAGGGGGTGGATGTCGAATGTGCAGCCGGTGGGGATGCGGTGGACGAGGACCATGTCGAGCGTTCCCTGGCGGGCCAGCCGTTCCATATCCGCTGGATCGGGCTCCTCGTGGAGAATGACCTGGAGTTTCGGGTGGCGGTGGCGGAGCCGGCCCAGCGCCAGAGGGAGCTGTCGTGCTCCCAGGCCCATGTGGACGGCGATGATGAGTTCACCGGCCAGTTCCCCGGACGCGGCACGGGCAGCCAGGACGGCTCTGCGGGACGCGGTGGTCGCGATCTCTGCCTCGGCGAGGAAGGCGCGTCCGGCCATGGTCACTGTGACCCCGCCCGATGTCCGAGTGAACAGCTGCACACCGAGGTGCTTTTCCAGAGCGCCGATCTGCTGCGACAAGGACGGCTGCGTGACGCGCAGACGCTCAGCAGCCGCTGTCATGGAGCCTTCTTCGGCCACAGCCAGAGCGTATTCGTATTGCCGCAGGTTCATCCGTTTCCACTTTCCGGGGGCATAGGCAATGCCAATCTCAAGTATGCGTTGACACTATTTGTCTCTATGTCTCGCGGATCCTACCGTGGTGCATGTCCGGTGGATCGCCGCCGCCGAAAGCAGTGGATATCAGGGCGGGAGCCGGTACGGGCGTGCCTGCGCTCACCAACATGGACGGGAGTGGCAATCATGGCAAATCAGACAGGTGTTGGCCGCGGCGACGGGGTATCGCCGAAGAACGCCGATGCGAGACTGGCGGGAAAGGTCGCGCTCGTGACGGGTGCTTCCAAGGGCATCGGGGCGGGCATCGCGCGGGAATTCGCTGCGGCCGGAGCGTCGGTCGTGGTCAACTACGCCTCCAGTGCCGCCGGTGCCGAGCGGGTGGTGCAGGACATCCAGGCGCGAGGGGGGACCGCGATCGCCGTACAGGGCGACGTGTCGGTGCCTGCGGATGTTGAGCGCCTCTTCGCCAGGACCGTAGACGCGTACGGCCGGTTCGACATCCTCGTCAACAATGCCGGTGTCTATCACGCACAGCCGCTGGAGACCGTCACGCAGCAGGAGATCGACCGTCAGCTTTCCGTCAACGTGATCGGACCGATCCGTATGATCCAGGAAGCCCTTAAGTACTTCGGGTCCGACGGCGGGTCGGTCATCAACATCGGATCGCTGGACAGCGCCCGCGCGGTGCCGGGGATGTCGGTGTACGCCGCGACGAAGGGCGCCGTCGACGCCTTGACACGAGTCCTGGCCGCCGAGCTCGGCCCTCGCGGAATCCGAGTGAACACCCTGGCCCCTGGCGGTGTGGAGACGGAAGGCATCCACGCGGCCGGCTTCATCGGCAGTGACGCCGAGACGGACATGATCGGGCGCACCCCCCTGGGCCGTATCGGTCAGCCCAGGGATCTGGCGCGGGCGGCGGTCTTCTTCGCCTCCGACGACTCCGCATGGGTCACCGGAGAGCGCCTCACCGCCTCTGGCGGCCTGCGAACCTGACACAGGACCTGTGACCGCGCCAGAGGTGCTGAGGGATCATGTCACTTGGCCAGTCTGCGGTGACATATGAGGGTCGCGACGATGGCGGTGAAGGCGAGGAAGTGTTCCGGCTTGCGCTCGTAGCGGCGGTGCAGGCGTCGGCAGCCGGACAGCCAGACACGGTCCGTTCCACGACCCAGCGGTGCCGGCCCAGGTGTCGGGCCTCGACCGGATGGCCGGGGAGGGTTGACCTTCAGGCTTCCCCTCGGCGCCGCCCACTACCCGCTCATCGCCCTCGACGACATCGCCTGGTTCACCGGCCACATGTTCGACAACTGGCAGTCCTGGGGCGCCCGCGACCTCGCGGTGATCGGCGACAGCCTCACCGGCGACGAGATCGCCGCCACCTTCGCGCGGGCCACGGGCATCCCCAGCACCTACACCCCGATGCACCACGACGACCTGCGCGCCGCCATCCCCGACTTCGGCCACGACTACGTGGCGATGTTCCAGTTCTTCGCCGACCGGGACCTCTACACCCGCGACCGGGACATCACCCACCTGCGCCGCCTGCACCCCGGCTTGATGACCTTCGAGGACTGGCTGCACCGCACGGAGTGGACCGGTGCCTGATCGCCGAGCCGGCCCTGAGGGGCCGTGCCCATGAACACCGGTGCGGCCGGCCCACGGTGACCGGATACAGTGCGCGAGAGGGCAGCCTGGTCAGGGAGGGGAAGCGTGACCGACACCAGCGACACCCGGCCCGCCGAGGGTGAAGCGCAAGCGCCGCGGCGGAGCCGACTTCGCCGCCTGATGGGCTACATGCCCCTGATCGCCCCCATCCTGCTGTGGGCCGTGCCCTGCTGGGTGCTCCTGTACAGCGGCCAGCACTGGCCGCTGCCCGTCACGCCGGCCGGCACCGCCCTGTTCGCCCTCGGTCTCATCGCCATGCCGCTCGCGATGGCGCGCGGCCACGGCCGGCGCCAGCAGGACCGGGCGGCGATCATCGGCGACACCCTGCTGGGCGCCAGCTGGATCCTGTTCACCTGGTCCGTACTGCTCGGCGTCCTCTTGCGGCTCGCCCTGACCGTGGCCGGCGTCGGCGAGAGCCAGGACCGGGCCCGAATCGTCGCCTGGGCCGTCCTCGGCACCACCGCCGTACTGCTCGGCTGGGGGCACGCCGAGGCCCGCCGCGTGCCACGTGTGCGCCGGCTCGACGTGCGACTCCCCCGGCTGGGTGCCGGGTTGGACGGCCTCCGCGTCGCCCTCATCACCGACACCCACTACGGCCCGCTCCATCGCACTCGCTGGTCCGCGCGGGTATGCGAGACGGTGAACACTCTGGAAGCCGACCTGGTCTGCCACACCGGCGACATCGCGGACGGCACGGCCGAACGCCGCCGCGCCCAGGCCGCCCCACTCGGTACCGTGCGGGCCACCCGGGCCCGGGTCTACGTCACCGGCAACCACGAGTACTACAGCGAGGCCCAGGGCTGGGTCGACCTGATGGACGAGCTGGGCTGGGAGCCGCTGCGCAACCGCCATCTGCTGCTCGAACGCGGAGGGGACACCCTCGTGGTCGCCGGCGTGGACGACGTCACCGCCGAGTCCTCCGGCCTGGCGGGCCACCGCGCCCACCTCGCCGGAGCCTTGCACGGCGCCGACCCCGACCTGCCCGTCCTGCTCCTGGCACACCAGCCCAAGTTCATCGACCGGGCAGCGGCCGCCGGCGTCGACCTCCAACTCTCCGGCCACACCCACGGCGGCCAGATCTGGCCCTTCCACCACCTCGTCCGCCTCGACCAGCCCGCCCTCGCCGGCCTCAGCCACCACGGCCCCCGCACCCTCCTCTACACCAGCCGCGGCACCGGCTTCTGGGGCCCGCCGTTCCGCGTCTTCGCCCCCAGCGAGATCACCCTGCTCGTGCTCCGCTCCCCGCACCTGCCCACACAGGTCAGCGACGCGTGAATCAGGGCGGCTGATACTTCAGCCGGGATCAGTCGAAGAGGGAGAGGTCGATGGAATCCGCGAGGGCCGCGTAGCCCGCGTCGTTGCCGTGGAGGTAGTCGCCCATGTGCAGGTCGCCGCGGATGCGGGTGGGGTCGGCGGGGTCGCGCCAGACGGCGTCGAAGTCGAGTACGCCGTCGAAGGCACCGCTCGTGCGGATCCATGAGTTGACGTGCTCGCGCGCCTTGTCGCCCTCGGGTGAGTACACGTCCGTGCCGCCGTAGGGAGCGATGGTCGCGGCGTAGGCCTTCGCGCCGTGCGCACGGGCTCGGGCCGCCAACTGGAGGTGGGCCGCGATGATGTCGTCCGCGGTGACGGGGGCGCCGGGGAACATGGCGAGGAATCCGGCGGTCTCCTCGGTGTGGGGGGCGAAGGAGAAGATGAGGTCGTTGCCCACGGCGATCACGACGTGGCCGAGGCCCGGCGTGGCGAGGATGTCGCGGTCGAAGCGGGCGAGGGCGGCGGTGCCGATGCCATCGGCGAGCATGCGGTTGCCGCCGATGCCCTGGTTGATCACGCAGCGCGTCTGTCCGCCGCGGGCGGCCAGGCGCTCGGCGAGCAGGTCGGTCCAGCGCCGGTCGGCGCCGGGGGCGGAGCCGATTCCATCGACGCGGGAGTCACCGACGACGGCGATGGCCTTGGTCGGTGCGTCGGGCTGCACTTCCACGGCCGCGATCAGGGCTTGCGCCGGCAAGGGTGCCGCGTCTGTGGGCAGGGACGCGAGTGCGGTCGCGTCGCCGGGGATGATCCAGCCGAGTGCGTGGAAGGTCCCGTGGCAGGTGGCGATGTCCACTCGGCCGGGCAGGTAGAGGCTGATGGTCAGCCGCGACAACGCGGCGGTACGCAGATCGATGGGGTCACTGAGGATCGGCGCGCCCGCCGGGACGGTGGTGGCCAGGTTGCCGCCGAAGGTCACCGCATGACTGTTTCCGCTCTGGATCCCGCCGTCGGAGTCCCCGATGGCGACACGGGCAGCGCCGATGGTCAGTGGTGCGGTTCCGTACTCGTTGCTGATACGGATGCGGATGCGGCGTCCGCCGCCGCTGACGCGGACGACCTGCCGCAGCGTCGCGTTCTCGAAGGGTTCGACGGAGCTGACGGAGTTGTCCGGTGCCTGCGGCGAGGCGCCCCAGGTGCGAACCCACGCGAAGGCGTTCGCGTCCGAACTCGCGGATTCGGAAGGGGGGTTGTTGGCGGTGGTCATGGTCGTTGCCTTTCGGTGGTCGGGTATCGCGGCTGGGGGAACCGGCCAGTCGCTCTGGTTTCCGGGGTGCCGAACCACCGGGCGGCGGCCTGTTCGAACGCATGGCTGTCGGGGGTGTACTCACTCGCCCAGGCCACGACGCCGTCAGGTCGGATCAGTACAGCCCTCAGCCCGAGGTCGTCGCGCACCGGACCGGCCGCGTACCGGATCCGGCCCGCCCATCCCTTGGCCGCGGCCCGGAGTGCGCAGTCGGTGCCGAAGTCGAGCGCGACGCCCTGGCCCTGATGCAGCAGGTCGCCGAGGCGGGTGCCGTCCTCGAAGCGGAAGTCCGGGGCGGTGCGGCCGACGAGCGGCTGCTCGCCGCCCAGGTCGTAGCGGTTGAACAGTCCCGATGTCTCGCGGTAGACGTGGGTGGTGCCATCGGGGGTGCTCATCAGGTCGCGGACCAGCCGCCGCAGCGCGGGGGCGTTCGGGCCCGGCTTCATGGTCGCCACCTGGGCGCGTGACCAGTCGAGCACCGAAGCGCCGATGGGGTGGCGCTCGCTGGTGTAGGTGTCGAGCAGGCCATCCGGCGCCGAGCCGCGCACGGTTGCCGCGAGCTTCCAGCCGAGGGTGACGGCGTCACCGAGGCCGAGGTTGAGCCCCTGGCCGCCGAGCGGGGAGTGGATGTGCGCGGCGTCACCGGCGAGCAGCACACGGCCGTTGCGATAGGTGGTCACCTGCATCGCACGGTCGGTGAAGCTGGACGCGAGATGGACCTCGTCCAGCACCACGTCGGTGCCTGAGATACGGCGCAGGACCGTCTGGAGGTGGTCGCGGGTCAGCGGCCGCGAGCGGTCGAAGGCGCCGCCGTCGAAGTCCATCATGCCCAGGTGCCCTTCGAGCGGCGTGCGCAGGTACATGCCGTTCGGCGTCAGGTTGAATCCGAGGGGCAGTTGATGCGGGTCGGCGAAGGCCACTTTGGCGACGTAGCCGGTGAACAGCGACTCGGTGCCGACGAAGTCGAAGCCCGCGAGCGTACGTACCGCGCTGCGCCCGCCGTCACATCCCACCAGCCAGCGCGCCCGGTACTCACGCCCGCCCGCGGTCACCACCACGGTCGCGTCGTCCTGCGTCACGGCCGTGACGGGAGCGCCCCGGACGATCTCCACACCGAGCGCCGCGTCCCGCTCGGACAGCACCTCGCCGACCGCTTCCAGGCTCGTCATAAAGCCCTCCATCGCCGGGCTGGGCAGCCGGAACGGAAGGGCGGACGCCTCGATGCCGGCCGCGTCGAGCATCATGCCCGCGAAATGGCTCAGGCCACGGGGAGCGGGCGCCTCGATCGCCTCAGGGTGCGCACCGATCTTCTCCGCGTCGACACCGGAGGCCTTCGCCACCGCTTCCAGCAGCCCCCGGCGGTAGAACGTCTCGGCCGAACCAGCGGTCAGACCCCGCATCCCGAGCGGGAGCGCCTTCAACGGCGAGCTCGATTCCTGGTCCCGCTCCAGGACCAGGACCGAACAGCCGGACAGGGCGAGCTCGCCGGCCAGGAACAGGCCGACCGGGCCGCCGCCCGCGATCACTACGTCATGCATGAGGGATGTCTCTCCCGGAGTGGTCAATTGGCGAACCCGACCGGTTTCGGTGGGTCAGCGGAGATGGGTGAGGCCGTCGAGGACGATGGCGATGCCGGTGAGGAACTGCTCGCGGTCGTCGTGCTCACTCATCTGGCCGATGACGGCGTGCATGAACGGGTAGTCCTCGGGGTCGAGCTCCTGCCATGCCGCCGCTGCCGCGCCGAAGAACTCTTCGCGGTCCGCGTCGGCGTCGATGCCCGAGGTGTCTCCGTCGATGTGGGCGTTCTGGCTGACCGCGCCGAGGATGTAGTGCACGAGCGCGGAGGTCGCGTCGAACCAGGAGGCTCGCGGCACGCCCAGGGCGCCCACCTGCCGGCCGATCCGTTCGAAGATCCCGACCGTGACCGGGCCCACCGGGTTGCGGATGATCTGGAGGATCAGCCGGGTGGCGAGCCACTGGTGTGCGGCGATCGCGTCGAACAGGGCCAGCGCGACGACGCGGATCTCGTCCTCGGGTGTCGCCGGAGCCCGGGTGGGCTTGGTCGCCAATGCGGCGGTGACGACGGTCTCCGTCACGGTGTCCAGCAACTCGTCCCGGTTGCCCACGTGGTAGTAGACCGCCCCGGACCCGGTGGCCAGGCGCTCGGTCAGCGCCCGGACGGTCAGCGCCCCCTCGCCGCCGGTATCGAGCAGCTCGATGGCGGTATCGATGATCTGCTCCCGGGAGAGCACCTGGTTGCGCCGCTGTGTCCGGCGCCCTCGCGCTGCCATGCCTCGATCGTGGCACATTTAGAGCGCCGCGCCAAATTGGTACGGCGCTCCAATGCGGCTTCCGGGGCCGGCCTGCGGATCGCGCCACGCGGCCGGATGTGCTGCGCCGCCTCGTCCCCGCCTACCGGCGCGGGCCGCCCGGCCCGGCGAGCGGCCATGATGGGGCCGGTCCGAAGCGCCAGCGAGCCCATGGTGCTCGACATGTTGACGATGCGCGGCGAGTCGGCGCGGCCGAGCAGCGGGAGCGTCGCGTTCGTCACCCGGATGACCCCGAGCACGTTTGTGTCGAGGACGGTGCGGACGACGCCGAGGGCGACGCCGAACGCGTCGGCGCCCTCGGCACACAGACGCTTGACGGCCTCCTCGCGCCCGGCCTCGTCGCGAGCGCCCACCGCGACCCTGAAGCCGATCGCCCCGAGACCCTGTGCGATGGCGTGACCGATTCCCTTGTTCGCGCCGCTGACCAGCGCGATCTTCGTGTTGTTCACGCGATCCATGCTCAGCGGGCCGCGCACTCGTCCGAACACCTCGCGGTACCCGTCGTCGACGCGCCGAAGGTCACCACGGTGCTCGCATGGCCGGCGAGCAGTCGCTCCCTGGCGGTCGCATCGCTCGTCCGCTCGGCGGCCAGGCACCGCGGCACCGCGGCACCGCGCTGAAGTGATCACCAGCCTGGTGACGGCCAGGCGCTTGGTTCCAGAGTCAGCCGGGCTGGGGGGTTCCCAGGCGCCGGGCCAGATCCGCCACCCCGGTCGCCTCCCGGTCGGCGGACCGCGCCGTGGTCGGGTAGGGAACCGGTGTGCGCCGCAACCAGACGGTGGCGAGACCGGCCCGGGCGGCGCCGTCGATGTCCCACGGGTGCACCGCCACCATCGTCGCCGCCCCGGCCGGCACATCCACCGCGCGCAGCGCGTACGCGTACGCGGCGGGGGCGGGCTTCCACCGGCCACCGGCGCCCTGGACATCCAGGTGGGCCTCGAAGCAGTCCGCGCACCCGGCCCGGTCCACCACCGCACGCGTGGTGTCCGCCGAGCCGTTCGTCAGGGTGATCAGGCGGTGTCCGGCCGCGTGCAGTGCCCGTACGCCCTCGGGGACGTCCGGGTGGACGGGCAGGTCCGGCAGGCCGGTGAGCACGTGGTCCACGGCCGCCGCCGGGTCCGCTCCCCCGGGTCCGTGCCGGGCCAGAAGGGTGCGCAGGACGTCCCCGGCGACCTCGGCGAACGTAGCCCGGCCGCCCGCGAGGGACAGGGCGATACCGTCGCGCAGCACACCGGCGAACCACACCGGCAGCAGGTGGCCGGGCAGACCGATGTCCTCCAGGCGCGCGGCGAGCGGGGTCATGTCGGTGAGCGTCTCGTTGACGTCGAAGACGAGGACGCCCGGGCGGCCGTCACCGGCCATGGGGACCAGCGCTCCCGATAGCCATCCGATCACTCCCGTCGTACGATCCGGACCGAGGCCAAGTGGACATCACGGGCATACCGAACGGTCCGGTGGGCGGACACACCGCCGGTAGGGATGCCCGCGTACGGGAGAGGGAAACCGGGTACCCGGCAAGGCACCGAGCGCCACCGCAAGGGCACGGAAAGGCGGATGACATGGGCGTACGCACATGGATCGCCTCCTGGCCGGTCTACCGCCAGCTCACCGGGACGGACCCGCTGGGCCGCGGGGCCGCCGCCACGAGCGCCGGTGCGCGGCCCACTCCCCGGACCGCCTCGGCGGACCGGGTGGTGAAGTCCATCTGCCCGTACTGCGCGGTGGGCTGCGGCCAGAACGTGTACGTGGAGGACGACCGCGTCACCCAGATCGAGGGCGACCCCGACTCCCCCGTCTCCCGCGGCCGGCTGTGCCCCAAGGGCTCGGCCAGCCTCCAGCTCACCACCGGCGGCGCCCGCGAGTACCACGTCCTCCACCGGCGCCCGCACGGCACCGCATGGGAGCGGCTGGACCTCGACACGGCCATGGACATGATCGCCGACCGGGTGATCGAGGCGCGCCGGGCGGGCTGGCAGTGGGAGGTCGACGAGACCCGCACCCGGCGCACCCTCGGCTTCGCCAGCCTGGGCGGGGCCACGCTCGACAATGAGGAGAACTACCTGATCAAGAAGCTGTTCACCGCCCTGGGAGCCGTGCAGATCGAGAACCAGGCGCGGGTTTGACACTCCTCCACCGTTCCCGGTCTGGGAACCTCGTTCGGCCGCGGCGGCGCGACCACCTTCCAGCAGGACCTCCAGAACTCCGACTGCATCGTCATCCAGGGCTCGAACATGGCCGAGTGCCATCCGGTCGGGTTCCAGTGGGTGATGGAGGCCAAGGCCCGTGGCGCGAAGGTGATCCACGTCGACCCGCGCTTCACCCGGACCAGCGCGCTGGCCGATCTCCATGTGCCGCTGCGCGCGGGCTCGGACATCGCCTTCCTCGGCGGGATCATCAACCACGTGCTGCGGAACGACGCGTACTTCCGGGACTATGTCGTGGCGTACACCAACGGCCCCGTCGTGCTGCGCGAGGACTTCCGGGACACCGAGGACCTCGACGGCGTCTTCTCCGGACTCCGCCCCGAAAGCCGCGCCTACGACAACGGCAGCTGGCAGTACGAGGGCATGGAGGTGCAGGCGGCCTCCGGTGAGCGCGACCAGGCGTACGACAAGCGCACCGGCGGCGGACGGTCGGTGACCCAGGCCGCGCGCGGCGAGGCGCACGGGGCCGGTGGCGCCGAGGTCGGCGAGGGCGAGCCCGAGCGGGACGAGACGCTCAGCCATCCGCGCTGCGTCTTCCAGGTGCTCAAGCGGCACTACGCCCGCTACACGCCCGAGCTGGTGGAGAAGATCTGCGGCGTCCCGCAGGACCTCTTCCGCCAGGTGTGCGAGCTCGTCACGGAAAACTCCGGACGCGACCGGACCACCGCCTTCGCCTACGCGGTCGGCTGGACCCAGCACACGGTGGGCGTGCAGTACATCCGCGCGGCCTCCGTCCTCCAGAGCCTGCTCGGCAACATCGGCCGGCCCGGCGGCGGCATCCTCGCCCTGCGGGGGCACGCCTCCATCCAGGGCTCGACGGACATCCCCACCCTGTTCAACCTGCTGCCCGGCTACATCCCGATGCCGCACGCCCACCAGATGCAGGACCTCGACACCTTCGTGGAGGTCGAGGCGGCCCGCAAGGGCTACTGGGGCAACATGCGGTCCTATCTGGTCAGCCTGCTCAAGGCCTACTGGGGCGAGGCCGCGCGGCCCGAGAACGACTTCTGCTTCGACTACCTGCCGCGGCTGACCGGCTCCCACTCCACCTACGAGACGGTCATGGCCCAGCTGGACGGGGTCTGCAAGGGCTACTTCCTGATGGGCGAGAACCCGGCCGTGGGCTCGGCCAACACCAAGATGCAGCGGCTGGGCATGGCCAACCTGGACTGGCTGGTGGTCCGGGACTTCTCCCTCATCGAGTCCGCCACCTGGTGGCAGGACGGCCCGGAGATCGAGACCGGCGAGCTGCGCACCGAGGACATCGCCACCGAGGTGTTCTTCCTGCCGGCCGCCGCGCACACCGAGAAGGACGGCAGCTTCACCAACACCCAGCGGCTGTTGCAGTGGCACCACCAGGCCGTCGAACCGCCCGGCGAGGCGCGCAGCGATCTGTGGTTCATGTACCACCTGGGCCGCCGGATCCGGGCGAAGCTGGCCGGGTCGGCCGATCCGATGGACCGGCCGGTGCTCGATCTGACCTGGGACTACCCCACCAGGGGCGAGCACGCCGAACCGGAGGCGGAGGCGGTACTCGCCGAGATCAACGGCCACGACGCCGAGGGCCGCCCGCTCTCGTCCTATGAGCAGTTGGCCGGGGACGGCTCCACGTCCTGCGGCTGCTGGATCTACTGCGGGGTGTACGCCGACGGCGTCAACCAGGCCGCCCGCCGCACACCGGGCACCCGGCAGAACTGGGTGGCGGCCGAGTGGGGCTGGGCCTGGCCCGCCAACCGCCGCATCCTCTACAACCGCGCCTCGGCCGACCCGGACGGCAGACCGTGGAGCGAACGCAAGGCCCTGGTGTGGTGGGACGAGAAGCGGGCCCGGTGGTCCGGCCATGACGTGCCCGACTTCGCGCCCGGCAAGGCGCCCTCCTACCGGCCCCCGCCGGACGCGACGGCGGGCGCGGCGCTGTCGGGCACAGACCCGTTCATCATGCAGGCCGACGGCAAGGCGTGGCTGTACGTGCCGTCCGGCCTCACCGACGGTCCCCTGCCCACCCACTACGAGCCGCAGGACTCGCCCTTCCCCAACCTGCTGTACGGCCAGTGGCGCAACCCGGTACGGCACCTGATGCCGTCACGCCCGGACAACCGCTACCAGCCGGGCGGCGGCGAGCCCGGCTCGGAGGTGTTCCCGTTCGTCGCCACCACCTACCGGCTCACCGAACACCACACCGCGGGCGGCATGTCCCGCTGGCAGCCCTACCTGGCGGAGCTACAGCCGGAGTTCTTCTGCGAGGTCTCCCCCGAACTCGCCGCCGAACGCGGCCTCGAGCACACCGGCTGGGCGACGGTCGTCAGCGCCCGCGGGGTGATCGAGGCGCGGGTCCTGGTCACCGACCGCGTACCGCCGCTGACCGTGCACGGACGCACCCTGCACCAGGTCGGCCTGCCCTACCACTGGGGGCCGAACGGCTACAGCACGGGGGACGCGGCGAACGAGCTGCTGCACATGTCCCTCGACCCCAACACCCACATCCAGGAGACCAAGGCGTTCGCCGTCGACATCCGGCCAGGCCGCCGCCCGAGGGGCCCGGCCGCCGTGGAACTGGTGCGGGCCTACCGGACGCGCGCGGGCATCGACGAACACACCGGCACGGAACTCTGAGCCACCACGGCGTCCACCTGAGGACAGTCCCGCCTGAGGACGTCTCACCTCAGGACCAGGGAGCACTCCCCCCGCGGGACGAGTTCTCCCACCACCGGCGCTCCGGGCACCTCGCCCGCCACGAGCAGCCCGCCGGAGGTCTGGGCGTCGGCCAGCAGCAGCCTGGTGGCGGGGTCGGTGTCCCCGAAGTCGGTGAACGGTGCCACCCACTCCAGATTCCGCCGGGTGCCGCCGCTGACGTACCCGTCCCGGACCGCCTCCCGCGCCCCGTCGAGGTACGGCACGGCGGCGGTGTCGACCACCGCGGTCACGCCCGAGGCCCGCGCCAGCTTGTGCAGATGGCCGAGGAGGCCGAAGCCGGTGATGTCGGTGGCGCAGGTGGCACCGGCCGCCAGGGCCGCGGCCGAAGCGTCCCGGTTGAGCGCCACCATCGTGGCCACCGCCTGCTCGAACCGTTCGCCGGTGGCCTTGTGGCGGTTGTTCAGCACCCCCAGGCCGAGGGGCTTGGTCAGCGACAGCGGCACGCCCGGCCGGCCCGCGTCGTTGCGCAGCAGGCGCGCCGGATCGGCGAGGCCGGTGACGGCCATGCCGTACTTGGGCTCGGGATCGTCCACGCTGTGCCCACCGCCCACGTGGCAGCCCGCCTCGGCGGCGATGTCGAGCCCGCCGCGCAGCACCTCGCGGGCCAGGTCGAACGGCAGCACATCGCGCGGCCAGGCCAGGAGGTTGACGGCGAGCACCGGGCGGCCGCCCATCGCGTACACGTCCGACAGGGCGTTGGCCGCGGCGATGCGCCCCCAGTCGTACGCGTCGTCCACGACCGGTGTGAAGAAGTCCGCGGTGGACACCACCGCCTGGGCCGGGCCGCCCGCCGGGGCGGGCAGGGCGACCACGGCGGCGTCGTCGCCGGTGGCCAGCCCGACGAGCAACGAGCTGTCGCTCACGGCCGTCGTCGGCCCGGCCAGTCCGCTGAGCACGTCCTCCAGTTCACCGGGCGGAATCTTGCAGGCGCAGCCACCGCCATGGGCGAACTGCGTGAGCCGTACGGGCGTTTCGCGGGTCGTGGTCATGCCGGTCCTCTCGGTCGATGGTGGTCGGCGGCGGGTAGCCTTGAGCGGGCGAGGGAGGCGTGTGGGTGCCTGGTGGCCCTCCCGGTCTTCAAAACCGAGGTGCCCGAGGATCTCGGGCAGGCGGGTTCGATTCCCGTCCGCCTCCGCTCCCCGTACCGGCCCGGCAGCGCCGACGCTGGTCGTCCACGCGTTCGGTGAGCCCCTGGGCATCGAGGTACTCCAGCAGCGGTACGGCCACCCGGCGTGTCGTGTCGAGGGCCCGGCGCGCCTGGCTGAGCGTGAACGGCTGCGGCAGGCCGCGGAGTACGGCGGCGGCCCGGGTGTCCGCGCCCGGAAGCAGCAGGATGCCGTCGCCGACCCGCAGCAGCGCGCCCGCCGCGACGGCTGCGGCCACCGTCCGGCGCGTCAGCCCCAGTTCGGTCAGCCGGTCGGCCTCGGGGGCGCGGAACGGTGTCCGCAGCAGCTCCCGCCGCACGTCGTCCACGGCCGCCTGGACGGGCGGCGGCAGGGTGGGCCGGGCGTCCGCGCCGCCGTACAGCCGCCCCTGACGGCCGTACACCTTCTCCGAGGTCTCGGCGAGGGCGTCGACCAGGGACCGGTCGGGCAGGCCGAGCAGACGGCGGGCCGCCTCCGGGGGCAGGCCGGGCTCCAGCGGATGACGCGCCGCATGGCGTTCGACCTCGGCCTCCAGGCGGTCCCGCAGCGCCGCCCAGTGGGCCGCGTCGGCCAGCCAGTCCCCGGCCACCGGCGCGGTGGGGGCGGGCAGCCCCATGGCCGCCAGCTCCGAGCGGCGGACGATCCCGCGCCGCCGCAGTTCCGCCGCGCCGTCCGGCGCGCCGGTCAGGTCCGCCAGCTCGGCCGCCCTCGCCCGGGCCGCCCCGCGCCGGGTCAGCCGGGGCGGCCGTACGTCCAGGACGGTCACCCCGCACGGCGGGCGCCGCCCGCCCGGTTCCCGCAGGACCGCACGGTCGCCCACCCGCAGCGGCAGCTCCCGGGGCAGGGTCAGCCTGGCCGTGTCCGCGCCCAGCGGGCGGACGGTCACGGGCACCGCGGCGGTGCCGATGTGCAGGGTGACCGTCCGGGGCAGATCGCGGGCCGCCGCTCCGCGGACCCGGACGTCGACCAGGCCGGTGAGCAGCCAGCGGTCGGGCGTCAGCAGCACCTGGCCCCGGCCCAGCACGCCGTCGGGCGCGCCGTGCACATTGACCGCCACCCGCGCCACGCCGCTGACCGCGGACCGGTCCTCCCGCAGGCACTGGAGCCCGCGCACCCGCAGCGCGGTCCTGCCGTCCCCCGCCACCAGCCGGTCGCCGGCGCGCAGGGTGCCCGCCCCGAGGGTGCCGGTGACGACCGTGCCCTGACCGCGCACGGTGAAGGCGCGGTCCAGCCACAGCCGTACGTCCGCACCGGCGGGCGGAACGGGCAGCGAGCGGCCCAACCGGGCCAGCTCCAGGCGGAGTTGGTCCAGCCCGGCGCCGGTCACCGCGCTCACCGCGACGGACGGCACGGTGCCGAGGGAGGTGGCCGCCATGCGCTCGGCGGCGTCCGCCCGCACGGGCTCGGGGTCCGCCAGGTCGGCGCGGCTCACCGCGAGCACGGCGTGCCGCACCCCGAGCGCGTCCAGGATCTCCAGGTGCTCCTGCGACTGCGGCTGCCAGCCCTGGTCCGCGGCGACCACGAACAGTACGGCGGGCACGGGCCCGACACCGGCCAGCATGGTGGCGACGAAGCGCTCGTGTCCGGGCACGTCCACGAAGGCGATGTGCTCGCCCCCGGGGCCGCCGTCTCGGTCCGGGCCTCCGTCCGGGCTTCCGTCCGCCGGGCCTCCGTCCGGGCTCTCGTCCGGGCTTTCGTCCGGGCCCAGGCGGGTCCAGACGAACCCGAGGTCGAGGGTCAGGCCGCGGCGCCGCTCCTCCTCGAAGCGGTCGGGCTCCATCCCGGTCAGCGCCCGTACCAGCGCCGACTTGCCGTGGTCGACATGCCCGGCGGTGGCCAGTACCCGCATGCCCCTACCCTTCCGCGACCGGATCCATGGCGGCTCCCGCGGCCGGATCCGTGGCGGCCGGACCGCTGACCGACCGCACGGCATCGGCCAGCCGCTCGTCGTCCTCCCGTGGCACCGCCCGCAGGTCGAGCAGGCACCGGCCCGCCTCCAGCCGCCCCACCACAGGGACCGGGCCGGTCCGCAGGGCCGCGGCGTACCGCTCGGGCAGCGACAGCGCCGCGCTGGGCAGCGTCACCCCCGGGGCGCCGCCACCGCCCACCGACGCGGCGCTCTCGACGGCCCGCACATCGATGCCGTCGGCGGCCAGGGCGGAGGCGAGCCGCTCGGCACGGTGGCGGAGCCCCGCCGGATCGGCGGCCAGTGCCACGGCGGTCGGGGTCTCGGGCCCGGTCAGCGTCGCCTCCAGCGCGGCCAGCGTCAGCTTGTCCACGCGCAGCGCACGGGCGAGCGGATGCCGGGACACGGTCCGCACCAGCTCCTCCCGCCCGAGGAGCAGTCCGCACTGCGGTCCGCCGAGCAGTTTGTCGCCGCTCGCGGTGACCAGCGACGCTCCGGCCCGGAGCCGGGTCTCGGCGTCGGGCTCGTCCGGCAGCAGCGGGTGGGGCGCGAGCAGCCCGGAGCCGATGTCGACGACCACCGGAACGCCGAGAGCCGCCAGTTCCCCGGTCCCGGCCGCCCTGGTGAACCCGGTGACGCGGAAGTTGGAGGGGTGCACCTTCAGCACGAAGGCCGTCTCGGGGCCGATCGCTGCGGCGTAGTCGGCGGCGGACGTACGGTTGGTCGTTCCCACCTCGCGCAGCCGGGCTCCGGTGGACACCAGCAGGTCCGGGAGGCGGAAGCCGTCCCCGATCTCCACCATCTCGCCGCGGCTGATGACGATCTCCTTCCCGGCGGCGAGCGCGGTCGCCACCAGGACCAGCGCCGCCGCGCCGTTGTTCACCACATGCGCGGCGGCGGCCGACGGCACCCGCTCGCGCAGCGCGGCCAGCGCGGTCCGCCCGCGGCGGGCCCGCGCCCCGGTGCGCAGATCCAGCTCGACGTCCGTGGGTCCCGCGGCCTCCCGCACCGCCCGCCGGGCCGCCGCCGACAGCGACGCCCGGCCGAGGTTGGTGTGCAGCACCACGCCGGTAGCGTTGATGACCGGTCGCAGTCCGCCGGCCGTGCGGGGCAGCCGGGCGACCGCCGTGTCCGCCACCTCGTCCGGCGCGATGGCACCGGCCCGCGCCCGCTCCTGGGCCTGCCGCACCGCCGCCTTCACCGCCCCGGATCCCAGCCGGTGTGCCGCCTCGATCAGGCGTGGGTCGCCCAGGACGGCGTCGGTGCGGGGAATCCGCCGTCGTACGTCCGTGGTGGTGACCCGCTGATCCATGCGGCCCCTCTCCTCCGCCCGCTCCCGTGGCTGCCCGGGGAACGCCCATCGTCTCGCAGTGCCCCGTACCGGCGTCACGACACGCCCGGCGGCCCGAGCGCCGTCCGTCTCGCACGACCCGTTTCCGCGGGCGACGGGCGGGAACGGACCGCCGGGGGCGCGGCGTCCCGGCCGGTGGCACCGGCCGGATGTGATGGCGGCCGGTGAAGTCCGGCCGTGCCGTGCCGGGAGGGTGCACAGTGGAAGACGTGGGAGTTCGCCGACGGCTGACCGATCTGACGAGGCCATGGCAACCTGGGTACGCCTTGGTGGCGATCCCGGTCGGGCTGATCGTGGTGATCACCGTCGTCGATCTGCTGGCCCCGTCCCATATCCATCTCGGCCCCCTGCTGGTGGTCGCCCCGGCCATCACCCCCTCGTTCGCCGGTCCCCGGACCACCGGGCTGATCGGCGCGCTGGCGGTGGCCGCCCAGATACTCATCGCGGCGCTGCGCGGCGGCTTCGACCTCAACCACCAGGTGCAGATCGCGGCCCTCACCGTGCTCTCGCTGCTCATCACGGCCTACGCCCGGGAGCAGCGGCGGCGCCACCGTGAGCTGGCCCGGGTGCGGTCGGTGTCCGAGGCCACCCAGCGGGTCGTCCTGCGGCCGCTGCCGCACCGGCTGGGCCCGCTGCGGGTCGCCTCGCTGTACATGGCGGCCGAGGACGAGGCGCAGATCGGCGGGGACCTGTACGCCGCGACCCGGGTGAAGGAGTGCACCCGGCTGATCATCGGGGATGTCCGGGGCAAGGGGCTGACCTCCATCAGCGACGCGTCGGTGCTGATGGGCGCCTTCCGGGAGGCCGCCCATCTGACCCCCGGCCTGCTGGAGCTCACCGATGTCCTGGAGCGCAGCGTCTGCCGGCACCTGGCCGAGCACATCGCCACCGCGGGTGCCGAGCACGGCGGTGCCGAGCAGCCGCAGCCGGGAGCGGACGAGGAGCTGCGCGAGCACTTCATCACCGCCCTGCTGGTGGACATCCCGGACGAGGGCGCGGTGACGTACATGGCCAACTGCGGGCATCCGCCGCCCCTGCTGCTGCGGGACGGTGGCCAGGTGACCACCCTGCACCCGGCCAATCCCGGCCCGCCGCTGGGCATGTGCGAACTCCCCAGGAGCTCGGGCGACCCCGGCACGCCCGAGACCATGCCCTTCGAGGACGGCGACACGCTGCTGCTCTACACGGACGGGGTGGTCGAGGCCCGCGCCCCCGACGGGTCCTTCTATCCGCTGGCCCAGCGGGTCGCGCAGTGGTGCGGCTCCGGTCCCGAGGGGCTGCTGCACCACATCCGCCGCGATCTGCTGGCCCATGTCGGCGGGCGGCTGGGCGACGACGCCGCCATGGTGGTCATCCAGCGCTCGCCCGCGCTCCACCCGGTCCAGCAGCTGAAGAGGAAGATGCCGGCCAACAGCGCCCACCGCGGATGAACGAGCGCACCTCGCGCCACGTCCCGCGGAGTGCTCAGCGGACCCGGTCGACCCGGCGCTCGTCCCAGACCGGCTCCGCCGTCTCGCGGACGACGCCGTCCGACCCGAAGACCAGGAAGCGGTCGAAGGACCGCGCGAACCAGCGGTCGTGGGTGACCGCGAGCACCGTGCCCTCGTAGGCTCCGAGCCCGTCCTGGAGCGCCTCGGCCGACTCCAGGTCCAGGTTGTCCGTGGGCTCGTCCAGCAGCAGCGCCGTCGTCCCGGCCAGTTCGAGCAGCAGGATCTGGAACCGGGCCTGCTGACCGCCCGAGAGCCGGTCGAAGGTCTGGTCGCCCTGGCGGTCGAGCTCATAACGCCGTAGCGCGCTCATCGCGCGGCCCCGGTCCCGGGCGTGTTCGGTCCACAGGATGTCCACCAGCGTGCGTCCGAAGAGCTCCGGATGGGCGTGGGTCTGGGCGAAGTGGCCGGGCACGACACGCGCGCCCAGCTTCCACTCCCCCCGGTGGGCGACGTCCTGGCCCGCCAGGAGCCGCAGGAAGTGGGACTTGCCCGAGCCGTTGGAGCCCAGTACGGCCACCCGCTCGCCGTAGAAGACCTCCAGGTCGAAGGGGCGCATCAGCCCCTCCAGCTCCAGCCCCCGGCAGGTCAGCGCGCGCACCCCGGTGCGCCCGCCGGCGAGCCGCATGGTGATGTCCTGTTTGCGTGGCGGCTCCGGTGGCGGCCCGGCCTCCTCGAACTTCCGCAGCCGGGTCTTGGCGGCCTGGTAGCGGGAGGCCATCTCGTCGCTGCGGGCCGCGTACCGCTGCATGTCCAGCACCAGCCGTTTGAGCTGGGCGTGCTTCTCGTCCCAGCGCCGCCGGAGCTCCTCGAAGCGCTCGAACCGCTCCTCGCGGGCGGCGTGGTAGGTGGCGAAGCCGCCGCCGTGCACCCACACATCGCTGCCCGCCGGGCTCGGCTCGACGCTGACGATCCGGGCGGCCGCGCGGGCCAGCAGTTCCCGGTCGTGGCTGATGAACAGCACGGTCTTACGGGTCTCGCGCAGCCGCTCCTCCAGCCACTGCTTGCCCGGCACATCCAGGTAGTTGTCCGGCTCGTCCAGCAGCAGCACATCGTCGGGCCCGCGCAGCAGCGCCTCCAGCACCAGCCGCTTCTGCTCGCCGCCGCTGAGCGTGCGCACCTCGCGCCATTGGGCCCGTTCGTACGGCACTCCGAGCGCGGCGGTGGTGCACATGTCCCACACCGTCTCGGCCTCGTAGCCGCGCGCCTCGGCCCAGTCGCTCAGGCTCTGGGCGTAGGCCAGCTGGGCGGCCTCGTCGTCCCGCTCCATGATCGCCAGCTCGGCCTCGTCCACCGCGCGGGCGGCCTCGCGGATCCGGGGCTGGGCCACCGACACCAGCAGGTCGCGCACCGTCCGCTCATCCCGCACCGAGCCGATGAACTGCGGCATCACCCCGAGGGAGCCGCTGACCGTGACCGTGCCGCCGTGCGCCTCCACCTCGCCGGAGACCAGCCGCAGCAGCGTGGTCTTGCCCGCCCCGTTGGGCCCGACCAGGGCGGCCACCGTGCCCTCGGCGACGCGGAACGACACATCGCCGAGCAGCAGCCGTCCGTCGGGCAGGAAGTAGGCGAGGTGAGCGGCCTCCAGATGTCCCATGAACCGGCATTCTCACTGCTCGGCAGGGCGGTCGGCAAAGTGATTTTCCAGTACCCGGCGCGATGATGCCCGGGGGTGGCTGAACGCGGCGGCCCCGCCGTCCGTATGGAACGGTGAAACGTCCCCCGAGCAGGAGGCACCACCATGACGCAGTCGGCAATCCCCGGGCAGGGCACCACCCGCCGTGCCGTCGTCACCGCGGCCGGAGCGGCCGGGCTGGCCGCCACGCTTGCCGCATGCGGCAAGGACGACGACGGCGGTTCGGGCGGCGGCGGCGCGGACAGCGCCCAGGACGCCGGGGGCGCGCAGCCGTCGCAGAGCGGGTCGCAGAGCGCGGAGGGCGGCGGCCAGTCGGGCGGCGGGGGCGGCATGGAACTCGCCAAGACCTCCCAGATCCCCGAGGGCGGCGGCATGGTCTTCAAGGACCACAAGGTCGTGGTGACCCAGCCCAAGGCGGGTGACTTCAAGGCGTTCTCGTCGATCTGTACCCACCAGGGCTGCTCGGTCGGCGATGTGAGCGGCGGCACCATCAACTGCCCCTGCCACCAGAGCAAGTTCGACATCACCGACGGCAGTGTGAAGGGCGGCCCGGCGCAGAAGCCGCTGCCGGGCGCGCAGATCAAGGTGCAGGGAAGTTCGATCTGGATGGCGTGACGGCCGTCCGCCGCCAGCAGGCGGCCACCTCGTCGGCCGTGGTGACGGCGGCCGCGAGGGCGAGGGTGTGACGGACCATCGCCGGGGTGTACGAGGCGGGCACCCCGGCGATCGCGTCCTCGGGCACCACTGCCGCATAGCCGAGGTTGACGGCGTCGAAGACGGCGGCCGGGATCGCCACATTGGCCGACACGCCGGTGATGACCAGCGTGCGGCGGCCCAGATTGCGCAGCAGCGCGTCCACCTCGGTCCCGGCGATCGGCGAGAGACCGTGCAGTCGCCGTACGACCAGGTCCTCGGGCGCCACCGGAATGGGTTCGGCGATCTCCACCGCCGCGCTTCCAGGCAGTTGCCGGACCGGCAGCCGCTCGACGGCCCGGAACAGCGGTGCGTTGCGGCTCGCGCCGCGTCCGTCGGCGCGCCGCTCGGCCACCGCGTGCAGCACCTGGACCCCCGTGTCGTGGGCGGCCGCCACCAGCTGGGCGACACGCCCGAGCGCACCGGACTCCTGGGCCACGGCGGCCAGTTCGGGCAGCGCGCTGTCCGGCCCGACCACACCGCGCTGGCATTCGACGGTGAGCAGGGCGCAGCCGTCCGGCCGGAGCAGTTCCACGAGGTGTTCGCGGGGGCGCGGGGACGCGGCGTCTTCGCGGGGGCTCGGGGTCACGGCGCGGGAGAGTAGCGTCCCTTGCGTCATCAAGGAAGAGCCATCATTCTGTGCCGCACAACGGGTTACCGGGAGGTACAGGTCGGATGACCGTCACTCAGCGGCGCGGACGCCGCATCATGATGAGCCAGGACGAGCTGGACGCCTTCCTCGCCGAACAGCGCACCTGCCGGGTGGCGACCGTGTCCACGGACGGGCGGCCGCATATCAGCCCGCTGTGGTTCTGCTGGGACGGCACCGCCCTGTGGCTGTACTCCCTGACCCGCAGCCGCCGCTGGGCCGAACTGCGCCGCGATCCGCGGATCGCGGTGGTGGTCGACGACGGGCACGACTACGGCGAACTGCGCGGGGTGGAGCTCTCCGGCGAGGCGGTCCCCGTGGGCGAGGAGCCGCGCACCGGCGTGTCGTGCCCCGAACTCGACACGCCGGAGCGCATGTTCGCGGCGAAGTACTTCGGCCTGGACGCCATGCCGCACGACGGTCGCCACGCCTGGCTGCGGCTGGCCCCCGAGGCGATCCGCTCCTGGGACTTCCGCAAGATGCCGCAGGGCTGAGACACCCGGGTCAGCAGGGCGGTCAGTCGATGATCTTCTCGCCGACCGACCGCAGCACCTCGACCGCCGCCCGGATCGAGGGCCTGCGGTCGGCGTCGGCGCGCCAGATCGCGTAGATGTGCCGCCGCATCGTGGGCTGGCTGACGGGCACCATCCGCACCCCCTCGGGCACCGGGCCACGGCCCAGCCGGGGCACCACGGCGATGCCCAGCCCGGCGGCGATCAGCGAGAGCTGGGTGTGGTGCTCATGCGCGGTGTGCCGGATCCTCGGCTCGATGCCCTTGCCGCGCAGGGTCACCATCAGCCAGTCGTAGCAGAACCCGCCCTTGGGCCAGGAGATCCACTCGTCGTCCACGAAGTCCTCCGGCTCGACCGCGTGACGGTCGGCGAGGGGGTGGTCGGCGGGCATCGCGACATCCACCGGGTCGTCCAGCAGGGCGGCCTTCACCAGCCCGCCGGGCATCGGCAGCGGTTTGTTGTACCAGTCCAGGACCACGGCCAGATCGATGTCGCCGCGCACCACCGAGGGCACCGACTCATCGGGCTCCATCTCCTGGAGCCGCACATTCAGCTGCGGATGCTCGGTACGCAGCCGGCTCAGCGCGTCCGGGAAGAGACCGCGGACCGCGGTCGGGAACGCGCCCAGCAGCAGCTCGCCCACCGCGTGGCCGCGCTGTGCCTCCAGATCCGCCTGGGCCAGCTCCACCTGGGAGAGGATGCGCGCCGCGTGGTCGGCGAGCAGCCGCCCGGCGTCGGTGAGCCGGATTCCGCGCCCGTTCTTGGCGAGCAGTTGCTGTCCGGTCTCCCGCTCGAGCTTGGCGAGTTGCTGCGAGACGGCGGAGGTGGTGACATGCAGCCCCTCGGCCGCCCCGCTCACGGATCCGTGGCGGGCCACGGCGTACAGCGTGCGGAGCCGATCCAGGTTCATGTAAGAAATACTACGCGATACCGCGAACGAATTCTCGCTTGTCCTAAGAGGTTGCAGCCCACATCGTAATGGCATGACCTCAGCCGCCGCCTCGGCGCCCCCCGCCGCCGCCTCCACCGCGGAGCCCTCCCCCGAACCCGTCCGCCGACCGCTCCTCGACTGGCGCATCCGCTTCGGCGCGCTGTCCCTGGTCTGGGGTTTCAGCTTTCTCTTCATCAAGGTGGGCAATGAGGCGTTCGCCCCCTTGTACGTCACGCTCGGGCGGATGCTGTTCGGCACCGCCGTGCTGCTGGTGACGCTGGTGGTGAAGCGGGAGCGGCTGCCGCGCGGGGCGCGGGTCTGGGGCCATCTGGCGGTGGCCGCGTTCTTCCTGAACGCGCTGCCGTTCTCGCTGTTCGCCTACGCCGAGCTGACCATTCCCTCCACCCTGGCCGGGATCTGCAACGCCGCCTCGCCGCTGTGGGGGATGCTGCTCGCGGTGGTCGTGGTCTCCGACGACCGGCCGACCCGTCAGCGTGTCGCGGGTCTCGGGCTCGGCTTCATCGGCGTGTTGATCGTGCTGGGCGCCTGGCAGGGCTTCTCCGGCCAGGATCCGCTGGGCACGGCGCTGGCGCTGATCGCCTCGGCCAGCTACGCGGTCGGCTGGCAGTACGTCCGGCGCACGCTGAGCGATACCGGCCACTCCCATCTGTCGATGTCCGGCGGGCAGCTGCTGCTCGGTACGGTGCAACTCGCCCTCGTGGCACCGGTGTTCGCGCCGACGCCCACCTCCTTCCCGGCCCTGCCGCTGCTCTCGGTGCTCGCCCTGGGCGCGCTGGGCACCGGGGTGGCGTTCCTGGTCCAGTACGGGCTCGTCGACGAGGTCGGCCCGACGACGGCGATGATGGTCACGTACTTCGTCCCGGTGATCGCCACCACCGCGGGCGTGGCGATCCTCGGGGAGCACCTCACCTGGAACACACCGGTGGGCGCCGTGATCGTCCTCATCGGCGCGGCCCTGACCCAGCGGCGCTCCGGCGCGTCCCGGCCTCCGTCCGGCGGACGTTCCCGAACCATACGGGTCCATCGCACAGGCTCCTAAGCAGGTCGGAGAAAGTCCACTACGGTTCGGGCAGCGCCCCGAAGGGGCGCGGGGCCGTGTCGATGTGCGGCTCCGCCGCGGCTGTGTCGACGTGCGGCTCCGCCGCGTGGGCGACCAGCCACGATGCGGCCGCGGACGCACGACGGCGTTTCGCGGCACTTCCCGCGGAGCGCTTAGTCCAGCCGTCCCGATACTGTCGCCCCCACCGCCGCGGCCACCGCGTCGGCGGCCGTCCCGATCTCGTCGGCGGCCAGCGGCGAGACCGTCAGCCGCACCCCCGGTGGCGAGGCCACGCGGAAGCGCGCCCCGGGGGCGACGGCCCAGCCCGCCGCCAGCAGCCGGGCGACCGCGCCGGTCTCGTCCGGGACCGGCACCCACACATTCATCCCGCTGCGCCCGTGCGCGGCGATCCCCCGCTCGCGCAGCGCCCGCACCAGCGCCGCGCGCCGCGTGTCGTACGACGCCGCCACCGCCGCCGGGTCGACCGCGTCCGTCCGCCACAGCCAGGCCACCGCGTCCTGCAACAGATGGCTGACCCAGCCCGGGCCCAGCCGCTGGCGGCCGCGCACCCGGTCCAGGGTGACGGCGTCGCCGGTGAGCACGGCGAGCCGCAGATCGGGACCGTACGCCTTGGCGGTGGAGCGGACCAGCGCCCAGCGGTCGGTGCCCCCGGCCAGGGGGTGCAGGGGGACGTCCACGATGCCGTGCCCGTGGTCGTCCTCGATCAGCAGCACATCGGGGTGGTCGGCGAGGACGCCCCGCAGCTCATGCGCGCGTGTCGCGCTCACCGCCGCGCCCGTCGGGTTCTGCGCCCGGTCGGTGACCACCAGCGCCCGCGCGCCCTGGGCCAGCGCGTGCTCCACCCGCTCGGGCAGCGGTCCGTCGTCGTCGACCCCTACGGGTACGGCGCGCAGTCCGAGCGCCGGGATCAGATCGAGCAGGCTGCCCCAGCCGGGGTCCTCGACCGCAACCACGTCACCGGGCCGCAGATGCGCGGCCAGCACCCGCTCGATCGCGTCGAGCGAGCCGGAGGTGACGGCGACCGGGCCGGGCGGCACCCCGTCCGCGTCGAGGGCGGCCCTGGCGAGCTCGGCCACCTCGGGGACGACGTCCGGCGCGCCGTACAGCGTGGGGCGCTCCGCCGCGCGCGCCGCGGCCGCCGCGAGCGGCGCGCCGAGCGGGGGCAGCAGCGCGGGGTCGGGGTTACCGCTCGACAGATCGCGGGCACCGGCGGCGTCGACGCCGATCCACTCGCGGGGCGTGCTGGACGGTCGGGAGCGCACCCGGCTGCCCCGGCGCCCCGCCGTCTCGATCACGCCCCGTTCACGCAGCACACGATAGGCGGCCGCGACCGTATTGGGATTCACGCCCAGCCGCTGGGCCAACTCCCGCAAGGGCGGCAGCAGTTGGCCCGGTGGCAGCTCACCGGCGCCGACCGCGCGCTCCACACTGGCCGCGATCTCGGCTGCGCGACGACCTGCGATCGGATATTCTCCTAGCACAAACGCTATTTTGCACTAGTGCAATGGAGGACGCAAATGCCCGCCCCGGACGCCACCGCCGCGACCAACGCGCCCGACAGCACCTACCCGCCGACCGACCGCACCGTGCCCACCCGCTCCCGCGAGCGCGCCTCCTACGACCGGGAGGTGGTGCACGCGATCCTCGACGAGGGCTACGTCTGCCATCTGGGCTTCATACGCGAGGGCGCCCCCGTCGTCCTGCCGACCCTCTACGGCCGGGTCGGGGAGCGGCTGTACATCCATGGCTCGACGGGGGCGCGGCCGCTGCGCATGGCGGGCGGGTCGGGCGCCGGGGAGCCGGGGCTGCCGGTGTGTCTGACCGTCACCCATGTCGACGGGCTGGTCCTGGCCCGCTCGGCGTTCCACCACTCCATCAACTACCGCTCGGTGGTGGTGCACGGCACCGCCCGCCCGGTGACCGACCCGGCCGAGCGCACCGCGGCACTGGACGCCCTGGTGGACCATGTGGTGCCGGGCCGGGCCGCCGACTCCCGCCCCGCCAACGCCAAGGAGCTGGCCGCCACCGCCGTGCTCCGCCTCGACCTCGAAGAGGTCTCCGCGAAGGTCCGCACCGGCGGGCCCAACGACGACGACGAGGACCTGGTACTCCCGCACTGGAGCGGCGTGGTGCCGGTCGCCCGCGCGTACGGCACGCCGGTCCCCGCCGACGACCTCGCACCCGACACGCCGGTGCCCGGCTATCTCACCCGGCTCTGACCGGCCGGCCCGCCGCCCTCCGGGGCTTCGTTCCCGTCGTCCCACGCAGGGCGGCGGGGCCGGTCATCCCCCCGCCGTGAACTCCCGTTCCCCTTCCACCGGCGCCGAGGCCGCCACCGGCTCCGCCGCGGCGGCCTTCGGGGTGGAGGTCTGGGCGATCAGGGCGCCGGCCAGCACCACCGCACCGCCGACGACCTGCGCCACGCCCAGGTGCTCATCCAGCAAAACCCATGCCAGAACGGTCGCGATCACCGCCTCCAGACAGGCCACCACCCCGGCCACCTGCGGTGAGAGCCGACGCACCGACACCACCCCGGTGAGGTACGCGAGCACCGTCGCCACCAGCACGATCCAGGCGAGCAGCGCCAGTGCGGGGACACGGGAGCCCGCCAGGTCGGCGCGCCCGGCGAGGACCGTCCAGTCCATGCCCCAGGGGCGGCCGACCACGGTCAGCGCCACGGCCCCGATCAGCAGTCCATAGGCGATGACACCGAGCGGATCCGCCGGGTCCCGGCCGTCGCTGCCGTGGTCGGAGAGGACGAAGTAGCCCACCTGACAGAACGCCGCGCCGAAGGCGAGCAGCACGCCGAAGGGGTTGAAGCTCAGCCCGGACCAGACCTCCACCACACAGGTGAGCCCGCCGACGGCCAGGACGACCCCGAGCGCCGCGGCACGGCTCACGGGTCGGCGCTGGACGAACCGCACCCACCCCAGCACCAGTGCGGGCGCGAAGTACTCGATGAGCAGCGCCACGCCGACGGGGATACGGGAGAGCGCCGCGAAGTAACACGCCTGCACCCCCGCGACGGCCAGCAGACCGAACCCCACCAGCAGCGCGGGGCGGCGGGTCAGCAGCCCGCGATGGCGCCAGGCCAGGGGCAGCAGGACCAGGGCCGCGCCCGTCACCCGCAGCCAGGTGACCTCGAGCGGCGCGAGCCCCGCCTCGATCAGCGGTTTGGCGGCGACGCCCGATCCGCCGAACGTGAACGCCGACAGCAGGGCGAGCCCCAGGCCGGCATTCCTTTGCCGTGAGTCATCTCCGGATACGCGCACCGGGCCATCATGTCAGCCCGCGTCAGCACCGTCACCCCTTTGACTCCTGTCAGACTTCCCCCTCCAACGCGGTGACCAGTGGCGCGACGGCGACACCCGCGCGCCGCAGCACCTCCATGGCACGACACTCCCGGTCCTGGACGAGCGCGGCGAGCAGATCGAGGCCGTCGACGCGGGACGCGCCACGGAAGGCGGCGCGGCGGACCGCCGCATCGAGGGCGGCCGCCGCGGCGGGCGACCATCCGGCCATTCCCCTCCCCGCCGCCCGCGCGGCTCCCGAGTCCTCGACGCTGCCGCTCCACCGGAGCCCGTAGCCGATGGCACGCTGCACCAGATACCCCAGCAGCCGGATCACCTGGGGCGAGCCGCCGGGAAACGCGTCCCGTACGTCCGGGTCGGACTCCAGGAGGCCGTGCAGCAGATGGGCGGTGTCGATCCGCGCGTCACCGTCGCGCACGGCGCGCCGGCGGGCCCCCGCGATCACGGCGGCCACCACGTCGCTCACCCGGTCCTCGCATCCGGTGTCGTCCGGGCCGGCGGAAAGGGTAGGACTTCGCACACTCTCACCCCATCAGTCCCTTGAGGCCGGAGCATCCTCGCCGGGAAGCATGTGCGCATCCCACCGTGGTTGTGCGTGGATGGACCGGTGCTCCTCCTCGGGGAGGAGAGGGGCGGAGAGCGACCCTGACGAACGGGAACTGATGACCCGTCAGTATTGAATGTTCCGCGGCCCGGGGCTACGTTGCCCGGCACCGTCGCACCACACCCCGCAGCAACGCGCCGAAGGGACTCCCCCATGGCCGAGGTCAGCGCGCAGACACGCATCGAGGCACCGGCCGAGAAGGTCTGGGCCCGGCTGACGGACTTCTCCACGTACGGCGACTGGAACGCCACCCACACCAGCTTCCCGCAGGGCGGTCCGGCCACGTTGGAGGTGGGGGCCACCTATCAGGAGAACATGAAGCTGATGGGCTTTCCGGCCGAGGTGACCTGGACCGTCGAGGAGTGCGAACCGGCCCGGCTGCTGACCACCCGGGGCAAGGGCCCGATGGGCGTGAACCTCGCCATGCGGTATTCGCTGGCACCGGACGGCGATGCCACGACGGTGCGCGTCGACGGGGAGTTCACGGGGGCGGCGGTCTCCTTGATGGCCGGGAAGCTGAAGGACTCGGCGAGCACCGCGCTCAATGAATCACTGCGCAAGCTGAGCGCGCTGGTCGTCTGAACTCCCCCGCGCCCCCGTCCCGCTCCGCCGCCCCCGTGCGGCCGCACCCCCGTCCGACGGGGCTCAGCTCTCGCCGCCGCGCTCGGCGCCGCCGTTCGCCTCCTCCTGCTCGGCGAGGATGAGGTACAGCCGCTTGCGCGACTCATTGATGACGGAGACGGCCTTCTGCCGCTGCTCCGCGCTGCCGGTCCGCCAGACCTGGGCGAACGCCTCCATCAGCCCGAAGCCCGCCTGTCGGACCTCATGCATGGCCTCCCAGTCGATACCGCGCCCGGCCTCCTCCCACGGGGCGGCGGGCACCGCCTCGGCCTCGGTGCGGCCGGCCTCGGTGAGCGCGAACAGCTTCTTGCCGCCCTCGCTCTCGCTGCCGATCAGCCCCTCGTCCTCGAGCAGCTGAAGGGTGGGATACACCGAGCCGGGGCTGGGCCGCCAGGCGCCCCCGCTGCGCTCGGTGATCTCCTGGATCATCTCGTAGCCGTGCATCGGGCGGTCCTTCAGCAGGGCCAGGATCGAGGCGCGCACATCGCCGCGCCGCGCCCGGCCGCGCATCCCCCGGCCACCCGGTCCGCCGCGGCCACGGCCGCCGAACGGGGGGCCGCCGAAGGGCGGACCATCGAATCCGGGGCCGAACGGGCCGAACGCCGCGCGCCGCCCCTCACGCCCCTCGCCTTCGCCCCAGCCACGCTGGCCGGGTCCGCAGTGCTCACGTCCGTGTCCATGTCCATGAGAACGCATCGTGACGCTCCTTTCTATCGTCGATCCATCACGACACTTCAACGATATATCGGAACCGATCGGATGCCAACCCCCTTCTCTCGCCACGCCGAGGACCCCCGGGCATCCCGAGAGCCGATTCTCGTGCTGCGGCACCCTCACCACTGGCCCTATCCCGCCTCGAAAGGGGCCACCTCCGAGTGATTGGCCATGGCCCACCCGCCGCCCGCCACCTACGGTCGGCTTATGCGGATACGAATCGTCGACGCGTTCACCGACCGCCCCTTCGCCGGCAACCCGGCCGGGGTCGTCCTCCTCGACTCCGACTCCTTCCCTGACGACCACTGGCTCCAGCAGGTCGCCGCCGAGGTCAACCTCGCCGAGACCGCCTTCGCGCACCCCCTCCCCCGGGCCGCGGAGGCCGACTGGGCGCTGCGCTGGTTCACCCCGGTCACCGAGGCGCCCCTGTGCGGCCATGCCACGCTCGCCACCACCCATGTCCTGAAGACCACGGGGACCGCGACCGGCACGGTCCGCTTCGCCACCCTCAGCGGGGTGCTGTCGGCGACGGCCGACGACGGCGGCTCGATCACGCTGGACTTCCCCACCGCCTCACTGACCGAACTGCCGGTGCCCGAGAAGACCGCCGAGGTCGGCGCGGCGCTCGGCGCCCAGATCGTGTCCGCCCACCACGCCGGCCCGTTCATCGACGACCTGCTGATCGAGGTGGCCGACGAGAAGACCGTGCGCGCCCTGGCCCCCGACCTCGCCGCGCTCAAGCGGATCAGCCACCGGGGCGTCATCGTGACCGCGGCCGCCGAGGACCCCGGGTGCGGCTATGACTTCGTCTCGCGGCTGTTCGCCCCGGGCGTCGGCATCGACGAGGACCCGGTCACCGGCAGCGCGCACACAGCGCTCGCGCCCTACTGGTCGGCCCGGTTCGGCCGCGACGAGCTGACCGGGCTCCAGGCGTCCGCGCGCACCGGCCTGGTCCGCACCGCGCTGCGCGGCGACCGTACGCTGCTGACGGGCGGCGCCGTGACCGTCATCGACGGCGAACTGCTCGCCTGAGGCCCGTCGCACAACGTGTCGCACAACGCCGGACGGCGGGTCAGGCCGTGGGCAGCCAGTCCACCCGGCCCGCCAGCACGGCGTATCCGACGAAGGCCACGATGTCGATCAGCGAGTGGGCGGCGACCAGCGGCCCGACCCGGCCCCAGCGGCGGTAGAGCAGCACGAAGACCACGCCCATCGCCATATTGCCGAAGAAGCCGCCGATCCCCTGGTAGAGGTGGTACGAGCCGCGCAGCACCGAGCTGGCCAGCAGGGCGGCCATCGGGGTCCAGCCCAACTGCCCGAGCCTGCGCAGCAGATAGCCGACCACGATCACCTCCTCCAGCACCGCGTTCTGCACGGCGGAGGCGATCAGTACGGGGATCTTCCACCAGACGTCGGGCAGCGACTCGGGCACCACCGTGAGGTTGCCCCCGGCCGCCCGCGCCCCGAGGTAGAGCAGCAGCCCGGTGCCGCCGATCGCGGCCGCGATCGCGGCGCCCCACGCCAGGTCGAACCGGGGCCGGTCGCGGTCGAAGCCGATCACCCGCAGCCCGGCGCCCTCGCGCAGCAGCAGATGGGCCACGAGCGCGACCGGCACCAGGGCGGTGGAGATGCCGAACAGCTGCCAGGCGAGATCCAGCCAGGGCCGCCCCGGCGCCGCGGAGGAGTTGAGATTGGCCGCCTGGTCCTTCAGCCCGCCCGGTTTGGTCACCGAGCCGATAAAGCTGATCAGCGCGGACAGTCCGCTCGCGCCCAGGGACAGCGCCAGTACGAGCAGCGTCTCATTGCGCAGTGTCCGCCGCGAGAGCCCGTCCTCGACCACGGGCAGCTCCGCGCCCCGCGCCTGTGACCGCACTCCTGTCCCCACTTCCGTCTCTCCGCCTCATCGGTGCACCCGCCCCGTTCACCGGACAATACGGGGTCGTGGTCCACGGTGGGGGCGTCACCCGGAGAGATCGGTGGGCCAGGTGTGCACCGGTGCGTCGGTCCGCATCAGGGCGCAGTAGCGGCGGGTCATGGCCGCGAGGGCGGCGTCCCGGTCCAGTCCGCCGCCCAGCGCCCGGTGGTAGGTGGCCGCCTGCCAGGACGCGCCGTTGACCCCCAGCTTGCAGCGCTCCTCGATCACGCCGAGATAGCGGTCGCGGTCGGCCGGCTCCACGCCCCAGGAGTCGAGGCCGGACGCGGCGAGCGGCAGCAGTTCCTCGCGGACCAGCCGTACGGCGGAGGTGCGGGTCAGGGACGCCGACCGGCCGGATTTGGGCCACTGGAGGACCGCGTCGATGCCATGGCGGCAGGCCGCCTCGAAGTTGGCCGCGGCGGCCGCGAACGGCAGCCTGGTCCACACCGGGCGGGACTCCTCGGCGAGCGCCCTGACCAGCCCGTAGTAGAAGGCGGCATTGGCGATGACATCGGTGACGGTGGGCCCGGCCGGGAGCACGCGGTTCTCCACCCGCAGATGCGGCACGCCGTCCACGACGTCGTAGACGGGCCGGTTCCAGCGGTAGATCGTGCCGTTGTGCAGCGCCAGCTCCTGGAGCTCGGGCACCCCGCCCTCGTCCAGCGCCCGCAGCGGGTCCTCGTCCTCGCCGGTGGAGAGCAGCGGCGGGAAGTAGCGCAGGTTCTCCTCGAACAGCTCGTACGCGGAGTCGATCCAGCGCTCGCCGAACCAGGTGCGCGGGCGCGCCCCCTGGGCGGCGATCTCCGGCGCGCGCACATCGGTGGCCTGGAGGAACAGCGGCGGCCGCGATTCGCGCCATGCCTCGTGGCCGAAGACGAAGGGGGAGTTGGCCCCCACCGCGATCTGCGCGGCGGCCACCGCCTGCGCCGCGTTCCACGCGTCCGCGAAGCGGCCGGGAGTGACCTGGAGATGGAGCTGGACGGAGGTGCAGGCCGCCTCGGGGGCGATGGAGGAGCTGGCATAGGTGAATCGCTCCCGGCCCTCGATGTCGATGAGGAAATCCTCGCCGCGGGCGGCCAGCATCTGCTCATTGAGAAGTTTGTAACGGTCGTCATAGGAGAGGTTCGTGGATCCCAGATCGTCCGCGGCGAGGGTGGGCAGAATTCCGATCATCACGATCTCGGAGGACACTTCCCGCGCCTTGCGATCGGCATATGACAAACCGGTTCGGAGCTCTTCGGAGAGCTGATCGAGAACGCGTCCGTGCAAACGGTGGGGCACGATGTTTACTTCAAGATTGCACTGCCCGAGTTCGGTCTGGAAATCATGACTCCCGATGCGCTCCAGAACCTCCGCGTTCATCATCCTCGGCAGCCCGTCGGCCCCGGCGAGATTCAGCTCGATCTCCAGCCCCATCAGATTCTTCGGGCGGTCGAATCGCTTGTCGGCCAGGAGCCGGCCCAGCCCGTCGAGGCACTGCCGCAACCGGACGCGCTGCCGTCGCCGGCCGGACGGGTCGAACTCACCGGCTATGAGCTTCTCCCCCATCGAAGCGTCCCTCCTCGAGTGGATCATCAGCGCCAGCGGTGTGCACACCACGCTCGATGATGCCCACCAATGTGATCGATAACGCCCCGCGATCCCCACCCAGCCGATAGGCTCTGGGGGACTGTGCATTGCGCCGGGGAAATGGACCAGCGAGTTCCAGCCTACCGCGCGCGGATCAAAATGCCAGGTCATATCCGTTCATCTGGCACTGAATCGGGGAAAATCCCCGCCTTCCCGGGGTCTGGATATCCTCTTGTCGGCGATATCGGCAGCGGCTAGACGAAACACAACGGGAACACTTGTCGTATAAACTCGGCTAACGAGGCAGAGAGATAACGCCCGAACGGTCTGTTCCGGCTCCCCTCTGACCCGTGTTCCACCGACAGCGCCGCCCAAACCCGGCCCGCTATCGCTTCACCGTGTCTTCAAAGCGAGAGGCGACCCACCATGCCGCTGCATGTGCCCCAGGCCCCCGCGCCCGCCCTGCGCAGCGTCCTCACGGCCCTTGATTCCCCCACCGCCGTCCGCGAGGCCCGCACCCCCGTGCTCTCCACGCTCACCGGCCCCTTCGAACCCCAACTCCCGCTCCCCGTCCATGTCCTGGACGACATCACCGCCTCCGACGGCCCGCCGCGCACCCGGCTCACCGGCTGGCGATTCCTGATCCGCGACGGCGACCGTACGGTGGCCGCCGCGGAGGCGATGCTCACCGCCGACGGCTGGGCCTTCTCGCACTTCTCCGAGGGCCCCTATGTCAGCTCGGCCGAACTCGCCCTGAGCGAGGCCGAGTCGCAGCCCTCGGCGTACCAGCCGCGGCTGCTGTCCATCCCCGAGCTCTACATGGTCACGCTCTGGCTGCACGGCGGCCTGACCGCGGACGGCGCCGAGGGCGGCCTCGGCGCCGGGGACCTGCTGGTGCCGCTCGCCCCGGCCCCGCCCGGTATCGCGGCGCACCGGGCGCACCGGGCAACCGATCTGCTGCCCGTCCTCACCCACCGGCTGACCCGCGTCCCCTTGCTTGGCTCACCTGCCTGACCTGGGCCTTCACCAGGCCGGGAGCGTTCCTTTTACTCCTTGTTCCCGGGTTCTTCCCCACCCTCCCCTCCCCACCCCTC
>NZ_JBQTCE010000004.1:728221-744854 GCF_052665095.1 Streptomyces sp. NEAU-174
GATTGAGAAGGGGGGGGGAAACAGAGGAAAGAAGGGGAAGAGTAACGCTCCGCAGCATCCTCGTAACAGTCCGGCCGCGATGAACCGTCCGGGCGGGTGATGCGTCATTATCTAGCGAGACCGGTACCGCGAAATCCCTGCGGATTCCAGGCCGCAGGGCAACACTGGAGCAATCGACCGACTCAACCACGGGGGGCGGCCATGAACGCCGCAGCGAGCCGCAGGACCTTCACCACTCCGCAGCGAAAGAACCCTGTCATGTGCCAGCATCAACCACCCTGCCCGTCAGCCGACTCCGCCGACCGGGAGGCCGCCCATCTGGTGGCGCACCACCCGGAGCAGGGATGGAGCCTGCTGTGCAATGGCGTCCTGCTCTTCGAGGACACCGGTGAGCTGCTGCCGGACGGGCGCGTGATCGCGCCGTGCCGACCGCTGGGTTCCGAGCACGTCGTCACCGCGGCCTGACGGCCGCCGTCGACGGCACGTACCTATCAGGGGCCGGCCCGGCGCATCCGCCGAACCGGCCCCACTGACGCATCGTCGGGCTCGAGCCCGCTCAGCCCTCGTAGGATCAGCCCTCGTAGGACTCCAGCGGCGGGCAGGAGCAGACGAGGTTACGGTCCCCGTAGGCCCCGTCGATCCGCCGCACCGGCGGCCAGTACTTGTCCGCCGCCGAGACCCCGGCCGGGAAGACCGCTTCCTCCCGGGAGTACGGGTGGTCCCACTCCCCGGTCAGCGACGCCGCCGTATGCGGGGCGTTCCGGAGCGGATTGTCCTCCTTGACCCACTCGCCGGAGCCGACCTTCTCGATCTCGGCCCGGATCGCGATCATCGCCTGGCAGAACCGGTCCAGCTCCGCCAGATCCTCGCTCTCGGTCGGCTCGATCATCAGCGTCCCGGCGACCGGGAACGACATCGTCGGCGCGTGGAAGCCGTAGTCGATCAGGCGCTTGGCCACATCGTCCACGGTCACCCCGGTGGCCTTCGTCAGCGGACGCAGATCCACGATGCACTCATGGGCCACCAGGCCGCCGGGGCCGGTGTAGAGCACCGGGTAGTGCGGCTCGAGGCGCTTGGCGACGTAGTTGGCGCCGAGCACCGCGACCTGGGTCGCGCGGCGCAGCCCCTCGGCGCCCATCAGCCGGATGTACGCCCAGGAGATCGGCAGGATCCCCGCGGAGCCCCACGGCGCGGCCGAGACCGGGCCGACGCCGGTGGCCGGACCGGCGGCGGGCTGAAGCGGATGGTTGGGGAGGTAGGGCGCCAGGTGCTCGCGCACCGCGATCGGGCCGACGCCGGGGCCGCCGCCGCCGTGCGGGATGCAGAAGGTCTTGTGCAGGTTCAGATGCGAGACATCGCCGCCGAACCGGCCCGGCTCGGCGAGCCCGACCAGCGCGTTGAGGTTGGCGCCGTCCACGTAGACCTGGCCGCCCGCGTCGTGCACGGTCGCGCAGATCTCGGTGATGTGCTCCTCGAACACCCCGTGGGTGGAGGGGTAGGTGACCATCAGGACGGCCAGCTGGTCGCCGTACTGCTCGATCTTGGCGCGCAGGTCGTCGGTGTCCACCTCGCCGTCCTGGCCGGTCTTGACCACGACGACCTTCATACCGGCCATCACGGCGCTGGCGGCGTTGGTGCCGTGCGCGGAGGACGGGATCAGGCAGACGGTGCGCTGGGTGTCCCCGTTGGCCCGGTGGTAGGCGCGCACCGCCAGCAGTCCGGCGAGCTCGCCCTGGGACCCGGCGTTCGGCTGGAGCGAGACCTTGTCATAGCCGGTGACCTCGGCCAGCCGCTCCTCCAGCTCACGGATCAGGGTCAGATAGCCCTGGGCCTGCTCGGCCGGTGCGAAGGGGTGCAGCGCGCCGAACTCCGGCCAGGTGACCGGCTCCATCTCGGCGGTCGCGTTGAGCTTCATGGTGCAGGAGCCCAGCGGGATCATGCCCCGGTCCAGGGCGTAGTCCCGGTCGGCCAGGGGGCGCAGATAGCGCAGCATCGCGGTCTCGGAGCGGTGCTGGTGGAAGACCGGGTGGGCCAGATAGCCGTCCTGGCGCAGCAGGGCCGCAGGCAGCGCGTCCGGCGCCGAGGCGTCCAGCTCGTCGATCCCGGGGATCCCGGAGGCGTCGCCGTTGCCGCCGTCCACCCCGAAGGCGGACCATACGGCGGCGAGCTGCGCGCGGCCGGTGGTCTCGTCGCAGGCGATGCCGACGTGGTCGGCGTCGGTCAGCCGGAGGTTGACCCCGGCCTCGCGGGCCGCGGCGACGACCTCGGCGGCCCGGCCCGGCACCCGCGCGGTGAGGGTGTCGAAGAACGCGCCGTGCACCACCTCGACACCGCCGGTCCGCAGCCCCTCGGCGAGCACGGAGGCGTAGCGGTGGGTGCGGCGGGCGATCGCCGCGAGCCCGTCCGGGCCGTGGTAGACGGCGTACATCCCGGCCATCACGGCCAGCAGCACCTGAGCGGTGCAGATGTTGCTGGTGGCCTTCTCCCGGCGGATGTGCTGCTCACGGGTCTGAAGCGCCAGCCGGTACGCCTTGTCGCCGTCGGCGTCCACGGAGACCCCGACCAGCCGGCCGGGCAGGTTGCGGGCGTAGGCGTCGCGCACCGCCATGAAACCGGCGTGCGGCCCGCCGAAGCCCATCGGGACGCCGAACCGCTGGCTGCTGCCCACCGCGATGTCCGCGCCCAGCTCACCGGGCGAGGTGAGCAGGGTGAGCGCGAGCAGATCGGCGGCGACGGTGACGACGGCGCCCAGCTCATGGGCGCGCTCGATGACCGGGCGCGGATCGCGCACCACACCGGAGGCGCCCGGGTACTGGAGCAGCACGCCGAAGACCCCGCGCTCGGCGATCTCGTCCGGGATGCCCTCGGCCAGGTCGGCGACGACGACCTCGACACCGGTCGGCTCGGCGCGGGTCCGTATGACCGCGACGGTCTGCGGCAGACAGTCGGCGTCGATCAGGAAGACGCCCTCCTTGACCTTGCCGACGCGCCGCGACAGCGCCATCGCCTCGGCGGCCGCGGTGGCCTCGTCCAGCAGCGAGGAACCGGCCGTGGGCAGCCCGGTCAGATCGGCGACGACGGTCTGGAAGTTCAGCAGCGCCTCGAGCCGGCCCTGGGAGATCTCCGGCTGGTAGGGCGTGTACGCGGTGTACCAGGCGGGGTTCTCCAGCACATTGCGCAGGATCACCGGCGGGGTGTGGGTGCCGTAGTAGCCGAGGCCGATCATCGACGGCAGCACCTGGTTGCGGTCGGCGAGCGCGCGCAGCTCGGCGAGGACCTCCGGCTCGCTGCGGGCCGGCGGCAGGGTGTCCAGCGCCTCGGTGCTCTTGATGACGTCCGGTACGGCGGCCTCGGTGAGCTCGTCCAGCGAGCCGAAGCCGACCTGGGCGAGCATCTTGGCCTGTGCCTCGCCGTCCGGGCCGATGTGACGCTGCTCGAACGGAGTACCAGGTTCCAAGTCGGAGAGTGCGATGCGATTGGCGGTCATCTGCGGGGGCCTCCTGGTCTGTGACGACCTACGAGGGGCACCGCGACTCGGGTGCCCGGACGGCCTCCCCCTCTGTCATCTCAACCTGAGAGCTTCACCGGTCCATATACCGCTTGACCGGTTTTCACCGTCGGTGAGGAGGGGCTCCGGAACTGTGCTCGCCCGTGGCCCACCCTGCTTTCCAGAGTGACCTCACCCGCACGGTACGTGTGCCTGAGAGATTCCGGGGAGGGTTTGCTCCTTCGGCGCCTCCGACAGCGTCGACGGAGGACTCTCCCGCACGGGGTTTACAGCCACAGTCAGCGTACCAGCGGTTCTGCCACGGGGGACGGTCGCGGACGTTCGAGTGGCCGAGTGCGGCGATGTGGCTTTTTGTAGGTAGCAATGGGCACTTGCTAACTGCTTGTTCATCTGTTTGCCACCTGTGGGAGAGAGCGTGCAGACCGATATCGACCCGCGGACCCTGATCGGCCGCAAGGCATTCGACCGCGAGGGCGCCAAGATCGGCACCGTGGACGAGGTCTATCTCGACGACGCGACCGGCGAGCCCGAATGGGCGGCGGTACGCACCGGACTGTTCAGCCGGGACGTCTTCGTGCCGCTCGAACCGAGCGAGGTCGTCGGCGACACCCTGCGGGTGCCGTACGACCGGTCCCTGATCAAGGACGCCCCGGACTTCGGGGTGGGCCGCCACCTCTCCCCCGAGCAGGAGCTCCAGCTCTACCACCACTACGGCCTGGACGTCACGGGCTGACCCGGCCCCCGGCCGGGCTCGGGCCCACCGGCCCCCGGGGTCGGCCCGTCCGGGCCCCCGGCCCCTTCCGCTTCCGCCTCCGCCTCCGCGTCCGGGCGCAGCAGTGGTAGCGGGTCGGCGGGCTGTAGCGCCGGGTCGTCCACGGGGAACGTCCGTACCCGGCCCGGTGGCGACCACGGCTCCTCGAAGCGCACGGTCACCCGGCCCACTCCGCTCCCCTGCACCCAGCCCGCCCCGTACTCGGTGTGCCGTACATCGGAGCCCGGGAGCCAGCGCCGCGGCTTCTCAGCGTCCTCAGAAGCCTCTCCCGCGCCCTCTCTCACGGGCTCCGGTCTCTCGGGGCCCGGCGGGCGCCCGGCGTCCCCCAGGGCCTCATGAGCGGCTTGGGCGGGCTGAACGGCTTCCGCGGCCTGGGCGGCCTGGGCAGCTTCCGCGGCCTGGGCGGCTTGGGCGAAGAGATCCTCCTGTGTGAAGTCCGCCAGACCGCTGACGCCGACCCCCAGCAGCCGCACCCCCGCCGTGGTCTCCACCCCGTCGATCAGCCGCGCCGCGGCCTCCCGCACCACCGCCGGGTCGTCGGTCGGCCCGCGCAGGGTCTCCGAACGGGTGAGTGTGGAGAAGTCGTACCGCCGCACCTTGATCACGACCGTCCGCCCCGAGCGGCCCGCCTCGCGCAGCCGCCGCACACAGCGGTCGGCGAGCCGCGCGATCTCCAGCTGCACCCGGGTGCGGTCGGTGAGGTCGACGTCGAAGGTGTCCTCGACCGAGATGGACTTGGCGTCCCGCTCGGCGACGACGGGCCGCTCGTCCCGGCCCTCGGCCATCAGGAACAGCGACCCGCCGTGAGCCCGGCCCAGCAGCCGCACCAGCTCCGCCTCGCCCGCCTCCCGCGTCTCGGCCACGGTGTGGATCCCGGCCCGGCGCAGCGTCTCCGCCGTGGCGGGGCCGACGCCCGGGAGCGTCCGCACCGACATCGGGCCGAGCAGCTCGCGCTCCGTACCGGGCTCGATGACCACCAGGCCGTCCGGCTTGGCCTGCTCCGAACCGATCTTGGCGAGCATCTTGGAGCCGGCGAGCCCCACCGATCCGGTCAGCCCGGTGGCCGCCCGGATGTCGGCCCGCAGCCGCTCCGCCACGGCGCGCGCCGCCTCGACGGTGGGTTCGGTGCCGCCCGCCTCCAGATCGACGAACGCCTCGTCCAGGCTCAGCGGCTCCACCAGAGGCGACAGGGTGTGCAGCAGGGTCATGACCACGTCGCTCACCTTGCGGTAGAGCGCGAAGCGGGGGATGAGGAACGCCGCGTTCGGACACAGGCGACGGGCCTGGCCCATCGCCATGGCCGAGTGCACCCCGAAGACCCGGGCCTCGTAGGAGGCCGTGGCCACCACACCACGCGGCCCCAGACCCCCCACGATCACCGGCTTTCCGCGCAGGCTGGGCTTGGCCGCCTGCTCCGCCGAGGCGTAGAAGGCGTCCATGTCCAGATGGAGAATCGTCGGCGCACCCCTCACACCTCCGATGCTGCCGCACACCACTGACAATGGGGCGGGCAACGGCCGGTGGGGGCGGGCCCGGGGGCGCCGATCAGTTCACCCCGGGGCGCTCGGCAGGAGGTTTCTAACCGGCCCGGTTCCGGCGCGCCGCGAGCTCGTCGGTCGGGTTGTGCCGGACCAGCGTCTCGCCGGTGTCCACCCGCTCGCCGTGCAGCTGGGACAGCGCGCTCTCCACATCCCGCCACACGACGCCCACGGCGATCCCGAAGACGCCCTGGCCGCCCTGGAGGAGGTCCACGACCTCATCGGGCGAGGTGCACTCGTAAACGGTCGCGCCGTCGCTCATGAGCGTCATCTGGGCCAGGTCGTCGAGCTCCCTGGCACGGAGGTGCACCACCGCCGCCCGGATGTTCTGGAGCGACACGCCGGTGTCCAGCAGCCGCTTCACGATCTTGAGGACGACCACGTCCCGGAAGCTGTAGAGCCGCTGACTGCCCGAGCCGTAGGCCGGCCGGACGCTCGGCTCGACCAGCCCGGTGCGGGCCCAGTAGTCCAGCTGGCGGTAGGTGATGCCCGCGGCCGCACACGCGGTGGGTCCGCGGTATCCGATCCGCTCCGTCCCCCCCGCGGCGGGCTCACGCGGCGGTGCGGCCTGTGCCGCGACCCGAGCCTTCAATGCCGGATCGGCCGATGCGCTCCCCTGGAGCGCGTACGGACCTCCGGCCGCCGTGCCGTCGCCGGTGCTTCTCACGCCGACCTCCGTCCTCGACCTGCCATCTTGAAGGTAGGCAGTCACCCGGGGTGCGTCAACGATCGCCACACTCGGCACGCCGAGTGATAATCACCCTAAGAGTGGTTTCCCGTGTCCCTCGTCCGGGAAAGGCTACTCGAATGCGCGAGCGAGGACCGGCATACGGTTCACTGGCTGCTGGTTCCGAAGTCCTCTGGCGAGATCTGGTCGAGGAACTCGCGGAACTTCTCCACCTCGTCCTCCTGCTCGTCCGGGATCGCGATCCCGGCGTCGTCCAGCACGCCGTCACTGCCGTAGATCGGCGTTCCGGTACGAAGCGCGAGCGCTATGGCGTCGGACGGCCGGGCGCTGACCTCCACGCCGCTGGCGAAGACCAGCTCCGCGTAGAAGACCCCCTCGCGCAGATCCGTGATCCGGACCTCCGTGAGCTGCTGGCCGACTGCTTCGAGTACGTCTTTGAAAAGGTCATGGGTCAGCGGGCGCGCCGGAGCCATGCCCTGCTGAGCGAAGGCGATCGCGGTCGCCTCACCTGGTCCGATCCAGATGGGGAGGTAGCGGTCGCCTCCCACTTCACGCAGGAGCACGATCGGTTGGTTGGAGGGCATTTCCACCCGGACACCCACGACGTCGAGCTCGTTCACACAGCAACCCTAGGACGTGCCCGGCCGGTTTGGATAGTCGGGGCCCGGTCGGTCACCGCTCCCGAACCCTCAGAGCCGACCGCACCAGGGCCGCGTGCAGCCGTACGGAGAGCGTGGCGAGCTCCCGCACACTGGCCTCCGCATGCGCTCTGGTCTGCGGATTTCTATGCAACCGCAGCGGGGCGACCACCTGCTCGACCATTCCGGCCTCCCGCTCGGCGGAGGCTTTCATGATTCGCAGATGACGTGGTTCCAGGCCGAAACGACCGAGTTCGGCGATGAGCCGGGCGACGGTCACCGCCTCGATGTCGTACCCGCCGTCCGCGGTCGGCGCGAGCAGCCCGTACGACTCCCATTCGGCCAGCTCCGCCTCGCTGACCTCGGCCGTTGCCAGCAGCTCGGCCCGGCCGACCCGGGCGGCCGTGGGGCCGTCCGGGGCCGCGCCGGGCCCGCCGTCGAGCGGCCCCGGCTGCCGCGCTCCCTGCGAAACGGCAGGAAGCTGCAATGGCTCACCCCGCTCCAGGGCGTCCAGATGCTCCCGGATGACCTTGAGCGGCAGGTAGTGGTCACGCTGCATCCGGAGGATATGGCCGAGCCGCTCCACATCCCGCTGGCTGAATTTGCGGTAGCCGGACGGCGTCCGCCGCGGCTCCACCAGCCCCTCCGACTCCAAGAAGCGGATCTTGGAGATGGTGACCTCGGGGAATTCGTCCCGCAACAGATTCAGCACGGTGCCGATGCTCATCGACCGGCCGCCCGTGGGGGCGGTGCCGGTATCGGCACCGCCCGACGGTGTCTGAAGCATGGACCTCCCCTGACGGGTCAGATGCCGACGCCCCGCTGGCTCGGGTAGAAGACCAGCCGGTACTTACCGATCTGCACCTCGTCCCCACTGGTCAGGACCACCGGCGCGTCGATCTGCTCCCGGTTGACATACGTCCCGTTGAGGCTGCCGACGTCCGAGACGGTGAAGCTGCCGTCCTGGCCGCGCCGGAACTCCACATGGCGGCGGGAGACCGTCACATCGTCCAGGAAGATGTCGCTCTGCGGGTGACGGCCCGCCGTGGTGACATCACTGTCCAGCAGGAAGCGGCTGCCGGAATTCGGCCCGCGGCGGACCACCAGCAGGGCCGACCCCAGGGGCAGCGCCTCGACGGCGGCCTGCGCCTCCGGGCTGAGCGACGGCAGCGGCGTCTGCCCGGTCACCTCGGAGTCGTACGCCTCGAGACCAGAGATCGAAATGGTGGAGGTGGTCTCCGAGGCACGCTCGGAGGGCGCGCCGCCGCGCAGCGGGGCGCCGCAATTGGAGCAGAACCGGCTGGCCTCCGCGTTCCGGTGGCCGCACCGCTGACAGACCGGCAAGCCGAACCCTCCACCACTGTGAGAGGCCGATGGGTCTTCGAAACCTATGGGCCCGGCCGCGGAGGGGTCAACAGACGCACCCTGCCCGCCGACCTGGTCACGGAAGAGCGGGCGCTCCTCGGTTCCCCCTCCGCTCTCCTCCGCGGCACGCGAGGCGCGGTGGCGAGCGGTGCTGCTGCCGCCATCCTGGCGGGCACTCTTACCGAACAACTTCCCGAACAACTTCACGGGCGATTCCCCTTGACTGAAACAGACCCGCCCGTGGGGCAGGACAAACCCTCGATGCACACACCAGACGGTCCGGACATCCTCACAACGTCCGCGACCACCAGACAGTTTCCATCACGCGCGGATCTTCCGGTGCGTTGACCCCCCGCGTCCACATGGTCTCCTCGAGAGACCCTCATTTCGAACCGCCTCACCGTGATGACGACCGAGCGTAGTCAGGCCGCTTCGCCGATCGCAAGGCATCCACAACGATCTTCTTCTCCCGCTGCACGGACACAGTGGCCTGCTCCTTCTCCAGGCTCTGCACCACCCCGCCCGGGATGTTCAGGGCCGGCTCCAGATCCTCCGGCTTGCCGATCACCTTCACAACATACGGTCGCGTCACTTTCCGTCCATCGATCCGGATCGCGCCACCGCTGTCCGAGAAGTAGGTGCCGGCGACCACGCGCACCGTGCCGATCTGGATCGCCTCGGCGCCCGCCGCACGCAGCTCCTGGACCGTGTCGAGCAGCATGTCCGACTCCACGGAGCCCCGGGAGTCGTCGATGGTGATCGTGATACCAGGACCCTGTGCTGCCACCGTACCCGCGAGCACGCCCAGCTGCTGCTCCTTCTGAAGCGTCTGTTTCCGGGCCTCCTCGGCCTGGTCCGAGCTGTTCTCCAGCTCGGTGCGCTGGTTCTCGAGGCGGCGCTTCTCGTCCTGGAGCCGCTGGGTGCGGGAGTCCAGCTCGTCGAGGATCCGGACCAGGTCCTCCTGCCGGGCGCCGCGCAGCACGCTGTTCTCGTTGGTCGAGCGCACCTGGATGGCGAGGCCCAGGCCGAGCCCGAAGAGCAGCAGGGCGACGATCAGCTGCGCACGGGTGAGCCGCGGCGGCCATACGCCCTTCCACAGCCGCTGGCGGCCGGTCAGGGCCTCCTCCCGGCTCCGGTCGGCCCCGGGTCCCCCCGGGCCGGATGCGGGGCCGGGGGCGGGCCCCACACGCTCTCCGGGGCCGCTCCGGGACCCGTCGGCGGGCCTGGGGCCCTCGGCACGCGTCCCGGGCGTGTCCGACGTGACGGACCGGCCCTGGGCCTGCGGCGGCAGGGCCTCGGGCAGTACGGCCTTGGGCAGGGGCTTCCTGAGCGCGAGGTCCTTGAAGCCGCCCGGCGGGGGCGTGGCGGGCCTGCCGGGGCGCTCCGCGGGCGCGTCACGGCGCTCGGGTTTCCGCTCAGGTTTCCGCTCGGGCTTCTGCGCGGGCTTCCGCTCGGGCGACGGGGTGCCCGGGCGCGGCGGTCCGGCCGCCGAGGGCCGCTTGGGCTCGGCCCGCTCCTGGGGCTCCCCGGGGCGCGTGGGCCGCTCGGGCGTCTCCGGCCGGCGCGCCGGCTCGGGCGACCGCCGGGGCGGCTCAGCGGCCTTCCCGGGCGTGTCGGCCTTCGCCGCTTGGTGCGGCGTGTCGGCCGACTGCTCGGCCTTCGCGTCCCTCTCGGCCGGCCGCGGCGTGTCGGCGGACTGCCGTGGCGTGTCGGACTGCTGTCGCGGCGTGTCGGCCTGCCGTCGGTTTTCGGCCGGCTGTGCGCTCTCGGGCTTCTCCGGGGTGTCGTCGGTCGTCATCGGCCTCACGCCCGGAACACATGGCGGCGGATCGCGGCCGCGTTGGAGAAGATCCGGATGCCGAGCACGACCACGACCCCCGTCGACAGCTGGGCACCGACGCCCAGCTTGTCACCGAGGAAGACGATCAGCGCGGCCACCACCACATTGGACAGGAACGATACGACGAAGACCTTGTCGTCGAAGATCCCGTCCAGCATCGCCCGGAAGCCCCCGAAAACCGCGTCGAGTGCCGCCACGACGGCGATCGGCAGATAGGGCTCGACCACCGTCGGCACCACGGGTCGGACCACAAGTCCGACCACGACTCCCACGATGAGCCCCAATACGGCGATCACGATGTGCCCTTCCCTGTGTCGGCGTCACCCTTGCCGGAACCACCGGCTATCGGTTCCGCGGTGCGTACGATCAGGCTCGGCGCGGCCGGAAGCCGAAGCGAGTCCTGGGCGGAAATGCTCGTACGGATGTCATAGTTCTGCTGGAGCACATGCAGGTACTGTCCGTCCGCACTGTTCTGGAAAGCGGTGCTCAGCCGCTGCCCGTCCCCCACCGCGAGCACCGTATACGGCGGCGCCAGCGGCTTGTTGTCGACCAGTATGGCGTCTCCCGCGGCCCTGATCGCCGAGAGCGCCGTCAGCCGCTGCCCGTTGATCGAGACGGCCTCCGCGCCCGACTCCCACAGGCCGTTGACGACCCGCTGCATGTCGTGGTCGCGCACCCGGCCGGTGTCGGAGAAGTCGGCGCTCTCCCGTGGTCCCCCGCCGCTGCCCGCCGCGCCCTTGGCGTCGTCGACCACCAGCTTCACCCCGGGGCCCGTCACCTCGTTGGCCCCCGAGAGCAGCGCCACCAGATCGGCCTTGGCCCCGCCGTGCTTCTCCAGTGCCTGCCGCTGCTTCTCCCCGACCTCGCCGCGGAGCTTGTCCACGCTCCGGGCGAGCTTGTCCGCGTTCGAGTTCCCCGTCTCGATGCGGTCGATCAGTTCTCCCCGCTCCTTGGCCAGCGTCGGCGCCGATATCCGCGCCTCGGCGGCCCCGATGGTGATGACGACCGCGACCAGGACGAGACCGAAGGCCAGCCCCAATTTGGCCCGCACCGTGCGCGGCAGGCCCGAGCGACCGGTCTCCCCGCGCCGCGCGGCGGCCTCGGCGTAGCCGTCGTCAAGGCTGTGGTCCATCACATTGGTCAGCAGCGACATGGACGCGTCGAGGCGCGGGCGCGGGCGCGGCGATGCTGTGCTCCGAACGGGGGGCTGCTGCGACATGCCGCACATCGTCGCACGTGGGGGCCGCCGCCACCGAATGGCCCCTCCGGCGTGCCGGATCCGGGCCCTCGGGACGGCGGCCCCACGCGCTCAGACGTGCTCGGGCGGCCCCGGGATCAGCGCCCCGCGCTGTCCACGACGCTGGACCACTCGTCCAGCAGGGCCTGTGCGGAGGCGTCGTCCGGGCCCTCCGCCCACAGATGGGTGACCGCCTCGGCCGGGTCGGGCAGCACCATCACCCACCGCCCGTCGGTCTCCACGACCCGCACCCCGTCGGTGGTGTCCACGGAACGGTCCCCTGCGGCCTCCACCACATGCCGCATGACCAGGCCCTTGACCGCCCAGGGGGTGGCCAGATCACGCCGCTGGACATGTGCCCGCGGAATCCGGGCATCGATCTGACTCAACGTCAGCTGAGTGCGCGCCACCAGCCCGATCAGCCGGACGAAGGCCGCCGTACCGTCGAAGACACTGCTGAACTCGGGGATGATGAACCCGCCGCGTCCGTCGCCTCCGAAGATGGTGGACTCCGACCGGGCGACCCTGGTCAGATCGTCCGCCGCGGTGGTCGTCCACTCCACCTGGGTGCCGTGGTACGCCGCCACCTGCTCGGCGATACGGGTCGTGGTCACCGGAAGCGCCACCCGCCCGCTCCGCCGCTCCGCGGCCACCAGGTCCAGCATCACCAGCAGCGCCCGGTCGTCCTCCACGATCCGGCCCCGCTCGTCGACGAGCGAGAACCGCTCACCGACCGGGTCGAACCGCACTCCGAACGCGGCACGCGCCGAGGCGACGATCTCGCCGAGCCGGGCCAGCCCCGACCGGCGGGCGTCGGCGGTCTCCGTCGGACGCGACTCGTCCAGGCCGGGGTTGATGGTCAGCGCGTCCACCCCGAGCCGGCCCAGCAGGCTGGGCAGCACCAGCCCGGCGCTGCCGTTGGCGGCGTCCACGACGACCTTCAGACCGGACTCGGCGATGCCGCTGATGTCCACGGCGCGCAGCAGCGAGCCCGTGTACGAGTCGAAGACGCTCGACGGGAAGCTGAGGTCACCGATCTCGCCCGGGAACGCCCTGCGGTACTCCTGGCGGGCGTACACCCGGTCCAGCTTCCGCTGACCACCCGCCGAGAGATCGGCGCCCCGCTCGTCGAAGAACATGATGTCGACCGAGTCGGGCACCCCCGGCGAGGTCCGGATCATGAAGCCGCCGGCGCTGCCGCGCGCGGTCTGCTGCCGGGCCACCGGCAGCGGCACGTTCTCGAGGTCCCGTACGTCGATGGCGCTGGTCTGGAGGGCGGAGATCATCGCCCGCTTGAGCGCCCGCGCGCCCCTGGAGTGGTCGCGCGCCGTGGTGACCGTGGAGCCCTTCTTGAGGGTCGTGGCGTACGCCCCGGCGAGCCGCACCGCGAGCTCCGGGGTGATCTCCACATTGAGGATGCCGGAGACACCACGGGCGCCGAACAGATGGGCCTGCCCCCGGGACTCCCAGATCACCGAGGTATTGACGAACGCGCCCGCCTCGATGGTCTTGAACGGATAGACCCGGACATTGCCCTGGACGATCGATTCCTCGCCGATCAGGCACTCATCGCCGATGACAGCCCCGTCCTCGATCCGGGCGGCGCGCATGATGTCGGTGTTCTTGCCGATGACACAGCCGCGCAGATTGCTCTGCTGGCCGACGTACACATTGTCGTGCACCACCGCCTTGTGGAGGAAGGCGCCGCTCTTCACCACGACATTGGAGCCGACGACGGTGTGCTCACGGATCTCGGCACCGGCCTCCACCTTGGCGTAGTCGCCGATGTAGAGCGGACCCCGGAGCACGGCCTCCGGATGCACATCCGCCCCTTCGGCAACCCATACGCCGGGCGAGATCTCGAATCCGTCGAGTTCGACGTCGACCTTGCCCTCGAGAACGTCCGCCTGGGCCTTCACATAGCTCTCATGGGTGCCGACGTCCTCCCAGTAGCCCTCGGCGACATAGCCGAAGATGGGCTTGCCTTCCTTCATGAGCTGAGGGAAGACGTCTCCGGACCAGTCGACCGGGACGTCGGGATCGACATAGTCGAAGACCTCCGGCTCCATGACATAGATGCCGGTGTTGACGGTATCCGAGAAGACCTGGCCCCAGGTGGGCTTCTCCAGGAAGCGCTCGACCTTTCCACCCTCGTCGACGATGGTGATACCGAACTCGAGCGGATTGGGAACGCGAGTCAAGCAGACGGTGACAAGGGCGCCCTTTTCCTTATGGAAATTGATCAGATCCGTAAGGTCGAAATCCGTCAGGGCATCACCCGAGATCACCAGGAAGGTGTCGTCCTTGAGTGCTTCCTCCGCGTTCTTGACGCTTCCCGCGGTGCCGAGTGGCTTCTCCTCATTCGCGTACGTGAGCTCCATGTCGAGCTCCTCGCCGTCACCGAAGTAGTTCTTGACGAGGGAGGCGAGGAACTGGACTGTCACCACGGTCTCGCTGAGACCATGCCGCTTGAGCAGCCGCAGCACATGTTCCATGATCGGCCGGTTGGCCACGGGCAGCAGCGGTTTGGGCATGGTCGAGGTCATCGGGCGCAGACGAGTCCCCTCGCCCCCTGCCATCACGACGGCCTTCATATCGGAAGCGTCCTCCTTGAAGAGACGACGGTCATGCCGACCGCGCACGCCCGATGGCCCTTACACCTGAAGTCGCTACGGGCACCGGCCTCTATGGACGCCGCTACGGCGAGCTCAGTCGGCCGCGGTGTCCGCCTTGACGAGTCGGCGGACCTGAACCACGTAGAGGACTCCTGCCCACCAATAGAGTGTTGTACCCCATCCGGCGAACGCCCATCCGAAAATAGCAGCGGTCGTGTGAAGCCAGCCACTTCCCTCACTCAGAAGGAGCAACGGGAAGGCGTACATCAGGTTGAAGGTGGCCGCCTTGCCGAGGAAGTTCACCTGCGGCGGCGGATAGCCATGGCGCCGGAGGATGCCCACCATCACCAGCAGGACCAGCTCTCGCGCCAGAAGGGCCGCGGTGAGCCAGAGGGGCAGGATCTCGCGCCAGGTGAGACCGACAAGAGTCGACAGTATGTAGAGGCGGTCGGCCGCCGGGTCGAGAAGCCGGCCGAGACGGCTGATCTGGTTCCAGCGACGGGCCAGCTTCCCGTCGAGATAGTCGCTGATACCGCTCAGCGCCAGTACCAGCAGCGCCCAGCCGTCGCTGTTGGGCCCGCCGAACTCGGGCCGGAGGATCAGCCACAGGAAAAGCGGCACGCCGACGAGGCGCGCAGCGCTGAGGATGTTCGGGATGGTGAGCACACGGTCCGTCTGGACGCGTGTCTCCTGTACCTCCACCCGGGAGCCTCCCGTGAGAAACAGGCCGATGATGCTCCATGACTCTACCGGTAGGCCCGCACAGGCCCCGCACCGGGGCGTAGTGGACATGGGCACAAAAAAGACCCCGAGGGGAATGAATTTCCCCTCGGGGTCTTTTTGAAGAATTGTTCGGCGGTGTCCTACTCTCCCACAGGGTCCCCCCTGCAGTACCATCGGCGCTGAAAGGCTTAGCTTCCGGGTTCGGAATGTAACCGGGCGTTTCCCTAACGCTATAACCACCGAAACACTATAAAGTTAAACCGGACCCAGCCCACACAAAAGGGCGGTCAGACGGTTCATTGCTTCAGAACCAACACAGTGGACGCGAGCACCTGAGGACAAGCCCTCGGCCTATTAGTACCAGTCAACTCCACCGGTCACCCGGCTTCCATATCTGGCCTATCAACCCAGTCGTCTACTGGGAGCCTTAACCCATCACGTAACCCATCACGTGGGTGGGAGCCCTCATCTCGAAGCAGGCTTCCCGCTTAGATGCTTTCAGCGGTTATCCCTCCCGAACGTAGCCAACCAGCCATGCCCTTGGCAGAACAACTGGCACACCAGAGGTTCGTCCGTCCCGGTCCTCTCGTACTAGGGACAGCCCTTCTCAAGACTCCTACGCGCACAGCGGATAGGGACCGAACTGTCTCACGACGTTCTAAACCCAGCTCGCGTACCGCTTTAATGGGCGAACAGCCCAACCCTTGGGACCGACTCCAGCCCCAGGATGCGACGAGCCGACATCGAGGTGCCAAACCATCCCGTCGATATGGACTCTTGGGGAAGATCAGCCTGTTATCCCCGGGGTACCTTTTATCCGTTGAGCGACGGCGCTTCCACAAGCCACCGCCGGATCACTAGTCCCGACTTTCGTCCCTGCTCGACCCGTCAGTCTCACAGTCAAGCTCCCTTGTGCACTTACACTCAACACCTGATTGCCAACCAGGCTGAGGGAACCTTTGGGCGCCTCCGTTACCCTTTAGGAGGCAACCGCCCCAGTTAAACTACCCACCAGACACTGTCCCTGATCCGGATCACGGACCCAGGTTAGACATCCAGCACGACCAGAGTGGTATTTCAACAACGACTCCCCCTGAACTGGCGTCCAGAGATCACAGTCTCCCACCTATCCTACACAAGCCGAACCGAACACCAATATCAAGCTGTAGTAAAGGTCCCGGGGTCTTTCCGTCCTGCTGCGCGAAACGAGCATCTTTACTCGTAATGCAATTTCACCGGGCCTATGGTTGAGACAGTCGAGAAGTCGTTACGCCATTCGTGCAGGTCGGAACTTACCCGACAAGGAATTTCGCTACCTTAGGATGGTTATAGTTACCACCGCCGTTTACTGGCGCTTAAGTTCTCAGCTTCGCGGAATCGAAATCCCACTAACCGGTCCCCTTAACGTTCCAGCACCGGGCAGGCGTCAGTCCGTATACATCGCCTTACGGCTTCGCACGGACCTGTGTTTTTAGTAAACAGTCGCTTCTCGCTGGTCTCTGCGGCCACCACCAGCTCACACCGCAAGGGTGATCACCAGCAATGGCCCCCCTTCTCCCGAAGTTACGGGGGCATTTTGCCGAGTTCCTTAACCATAGTTCACCCGAACGCCTCGGTATTCTCTACCTGACCACCTGAGTCGGTTTAGGGTACGGGCCGCCATGAAACTCGCTAGAGGCTTTTCTCGACAGCATAGGATCATCCACTTC